>CAYTLV010000296.1:0-2359 GCA_964438445.1 uncultured bacterium
GTAATCCTCATGTAAACCTGATTCGTCATCATTAATGAATACCGAAGCGGTAATGTGCATAGCATTGACCAGACACAAACCTTCCTGAATACCGGATATGTCAAGGATATCAGCTATCTTAGGCGTGATATTCACAAAATCCATACGCTGAGGAACTATTAGTGTCAAATATTCCGTGTGTGAACGCATTTATTTTTTAGGTGCTTCCACTTCTTTGGGTGCTTTAGGTTTCGTATCACCCAACACTTTACCAATTGTTGCAACCAATCCACCGATATCAGTTAAATTACTGGGTAAGATCATGGTATTATTTTCCTTGGCAAGCTTGCCGAATTCACCGATATATTGCTCTGCAATACGCAAATTTACAGCTTCAGCACCACCGGTTCCATTAATAACATGTGCGATCTCTTTTAGTCCAAGTGCTGTTGCAACAGCAACTTTCTCGATTTCGGCGGCACGACCTTCAGCCACATTGATCCGGCGTTGTTTTTCACCCTCAGATCTGGCAATAAGTTCTTGCCTGTCACCATCGGCCCGGTTCATCTTTGCTTGTCTATCGCCTTCAGATTCAGCGATCAATGCACGTTTTTCACGTTCGGCTCGCATTTGTTTTTCCATAGCATCGTTGATGCTCTGAGGCGGAGTAATGTTCTTGACCTCATAACGGGTAACTTTTACGCCCCATGGATCCGAAGCCTTATCGACAGCTTCGACAATAGATACATTAATTGTTTCACGTTCTTCAAAGGTTTTGTCCAATTCCATTCGACCGATAATACTACGCATGGTCGTTTGGGCCAGTTGGGTGGATGCAAAACGATAATCATCAATACCGTAAGATGATTTCATGGGATCCATAACCTGCAGGTAAAGAATACCATCAACTTCGACTGAAATATTATCTTTTGTAATACATGTTTGAGAAGCAACATCTAAAGCTTGTTCTTTTAAAGTATGTTTGTAAGCCACACGGTCTGCGATCGGGACCAACAGATGGAAACCGGCCGTGAGTGTTTTCTTGTATTTCCCAAGACGTTCAACGATAAATGCGGATCTTTGAGGGACAACACGAATACTTTTTGTCAAAATAACAAAAGCAAAAATAAATAAGCCTATCCATACAACGGTTAAAATCGTCATGTTTAACTCCTTATTTCATGGGTTTAATTTTTAATTTAATACTGTCTTTATCAATAATGGTGACGTTTGTCCCTTCAGGAATATCTTCATCCGCATAAGCTGACCAGGAAACACCTTTGAACAATATTTTTCCCTCACCATTTTTGATAGCTTTTTCAACTACTGCCTTTTGACCGATATAATCATCCAGACCTTCACTTTCTGCACCTTCCTGATTGGAAAAAAAGCGTTTTTTTAGTGTGCGGCGCAAAAGAACTAAAGTTGCCACGGAGAATACGGTAAAGATCATCATCTGAACCCAAAATGCCATCTCCGGGAAAATCGACACAAATATAGCTGTAACCCAAGCACCCAAGCCAAAGAAAACGATCACAAGTCCGGGGATAATAAATTCCATCAGGATTAGAACCAGTCCGACAACAAACCAAATAATAATAGGTGAAATTTCCATTCGTATCTCCTTTTCAAAATTTTAATGCAAAAAAAAGCGCGATCAAGCTCGCGCTTTTATATTTATTGTTCTTTATAAATTGTCCTGTATGATTTTCAGATATTTGACAATCTCGGCTTCATCCATGACTCCGTCATAACGGTACAGAAGTTTGCCGTCCTTATTGAAAAAAAGTGTACAATAGCTATTGTCGGTCAAGCCCCATTCTTCTACAAAGATATGTTTCTTATCTGTTAGATAAAGAGTTTCAGGGTGTTTTTTCTGTTTTGCTTTTAATTTCATATTAATTAGAAAACCCGGAATTTTTGTACCCTTATAATTAATAACAGCAGCAGTTAGTAGTAAGTCTTTGGATATATCCAAAGCATCCAAAGAATCTTCAGCAGCAACGTTAACTTCCGATTCATCGGGATCTACATAGAATAAAACCCAGGCAGTGTTTTCCAGTTCACAGCTGCACCATGGGGCTCTATCCATACGGCCGCCGTTTTTACCATCGAGTTCTAGCTTAACGGGTTTTTCGCCAATTACCAACGCTTCTGCAAATGCAAAACCGGCAAGGCAAACGATTGTCAACATGACGATCAAGAACTTTTTCATTATTCCCTCCTATAGGTAGTTAGTTGTTCAAAAATATATGACTTTTTTATTCTTTTGCCAATACTATTTCTACCACCCGCATTTACTATAGCATTTCACGAAAGCTCCATGTGAAATCATTTTGTTTATTTAATCAATTCACATATCTTTATGCCTTATGACAAT
>CAYTLV010000297.1:0-2348 GCA_964438445.1 uncultured bacterium
TGTTTTACTTTTTTATTATTTGCAACCGCTTGTATTTCTGAAATAATCGCTACGGCAATTTCATGAGGAAACGTACCGCCAATATTCAATCCGGCAGGTGTGTAATACCCTTTCAAATCGACATTGGGATAAAGTTTAAGAAGCTCCTCTGTCATTCTTTTTTTCTTGGTACGAGATGACACTAATCCAACATATTTAGGCCGCCAATCGGAGCCATAAATTTTGTGTAAAACCACAGCATCATATTTATGTTGATACGTTGCAATTACAAAAAATGCGTTCTTCTCAACAGATTTATTATTTAAAGCATCAACAAAGGGTGAATGGATTTTTTCATCTGCATCCGGAACCTCCGCCAACACATCTTCTCTATCATCAATCAGACATATATGATAGTTCAATTGTTTCAAATGGTAGGTTAATGCCCTGCCGATATGACCGGCACCAAAAATATATACATATTTTTTGGGCGCAAAATATTCAAAAAACAAGGTCGCTGTTCCTCCGCACATCATACCTGTATCAGTGCCTTTCCCGGCATTATCCATGTGGTATTTTTCTGTCGTATTTTGCCGTGTTTCAAAAAGACTCAAGGCTTTTTCTATCGCCAATTTTTCTATGCCGCCACCACCCACAGTACCGGAGATTTTCCCATCGGAATAAACAATCATTTTAGTTCCGGTTGCGGCGGGACCGGAGCCTTCCTTGGCTATTACCGTTACTAGAACGCCGCTAATGCCGCCTTTTGCTAAATCTAGCAATTCCATGTATAAACTTTTCACTGATAATCCTCTTTAAATAAACTGATCATTTCAACACCTTTTAAGTGACGCGTTGGTGTCGCCTGTAGTACATATGATTTCGCACATTTGTAATCACGAACCAAGGTTCCCGAGACCATATTCATTTCATATTCAAATAATATGGGAGAGAGCGGAGTGCTTGGACCGAGAATAATGTTATAACTATTTTCCGGTAAATTTTCTCTTATACCATCAAAAGTATGATTTGTAATGGATGTACCAGTGATCGCCGCAACATCTACTTTGGGCAAATATTCAGGAATTTCTGATTCTTTGAAATCACCTTCATGCGGTTGTTTTTCAAAAATGTAACAATCCTTATAATGGTTTTTCTGATCATCTAAAAAAGGGAAATGGCCAATAATGCCCAACACCTTATTTTTACCTTTTTCCATGATAATCTTTTTGGCATTGACAACTCTATATTTTTTGACTGTTTGGCTTAGTCCACAATTGATCGCGGCCATACCAATTGAGGCCTCGAGTAAATTATCAGATAAAGCATATGCCGCTAATTCTTTGAGATTTAAATCTTCTAAATTTCCGGCTTTATCAACATTTATATTACGTCCACAATATTTAATGGTACTAGCAATTCCGCAATAGTCTTTTGTTTTTACCAAAACCGAATGAACGCCTACAATGACTTCTTCGACTACAAGTTCTTCAATGTCTGAAATTAACCTATCCAATAATTTCATTAGAAAATCAAAGAATTTGTAATTTCAAGACTCAATGCCAATAGAATAGAAAATACCGGTATTACCACTGAGATCTTTTCAGGATTTATTTTCCATTCAAAAGTATGTTCATTCTTGAGATAAATAGCAATAAAGGTACCACTTACCAAAGCATTTGCTAATATAAACAAAACGAATTGTGCAAAAGGAAGTGTGTAAAGTCCAATCTCAGGTCTAAATACCAAAGTTTGAACAAGTGTAAATAACACAATCCAGCTTAAACCAATTACATAAGATGCAACAACAGTTCTCTTAGCCTTATATACTTTAACAAAAGCAAAGACAACCAGTGACTCAAGAAGAATGGATACTGCCGGATTAATAACGCTCACAGGTGATCTTGTCGGTAAAAGAAGATCAACAAATTTGATCATAGCAGCAATCATACCTACCCAAAGAACTGCATTCTTGTTGTCGCTTTTCTTGTATGCGTTATACATAAAATACATTCCAATTGGGAACATAAACATGCCCGATAACCCATAGGGCAAGAAATGCAAACCATAACCAATCGTTGCTTCACAAATTCCCCAAAGTGCCCCCATGAGGATGATCATTTTAATACTTTCTGCTTTGTTCTTCATATTATTCCTCTCCATATTATTCTTTATCTAGTGTTTCCAAAAACTGTTTTATCATTCCTAAACTTGCTTTCTTACGATAAATCGCTGTTGATCTTGCATCATCGATCGGCCGAATTAAATTACCATATTGAGCCAAGATCATATCAGGGTCATTCAGAATAGTTTCTATCTTTTTATTTTTCATGCTTTCTTCGATCTCTGTAGAATGTACAATGCTAGCA
>CAYTLV010000298.1:0-2348 GCA_964438445.1 uncultured bacterium
TATAATAGACACAAAAACTTAACTAAATAAATACCAATAATTGCGTTGGCAATGGTCAATAATCATACTACTATTATTATAATAACTCTGAGGTATTATTATGACTGCTTTCACGCGCAACGGGGTAAAACACGCCTATATCCGTTATTTTGGGTTATTTATTCTGTTTTGTCTGATGTTTTCATCCCTTGTGGCACAAGAACATGCATACATGTATATTGCCGGAGGAGCTGCGGAGGTAGCAATTACTAATGTTGATACATGGACAACGGTTGCAGGCTTTACCGAAGGTAGCACATCCAGTGGATGGACATGTGCAAGTGATATTTTAACCGCTTCAACAGTAAATGCCGTTGGTTATTACTTTATTAAATATTCGTTAAGCTTTACCGGTGGTGAAGCCGATTGGAGTGTGGGTATCTCGATCGACGATGGTAGTCCAAGCGAACCGTTCTTAGTCCGCTATATTTCTAACCCCGATAAGGACATGGGCAATGTGTCCGGTGTTTTTGTAACACAAATAACCAATGGGCAGTCAGTACGGCTAAAAGTGAAGCCAAGTGTCGCAGGTGATTTTATGCCTATTCATGCACAGGTTGCTGTTGTTCGCGTAAGTCAGAGTACGACCAACTGCTATGGCGGAATGCATAACGGCGGCGGCACGCTCTCTGAGTATACGGATATTACAGCTTTCGCGAAATTAACAAATTTTTCGGCAGTGGATGAAAGAAATGAATGGGATGTCGTAGTAAGTGAATTAACGGCTGGTGATAATGATGCAGGAACATATTATATATCCGCTTCAATAAGTTTTTCCGGAGATGGTGGGGAGGGTAATCCCCAGGATTATACATTTAAGCTTGTAAATAATAATGCCTCCAACACTATAAATATTTTTGCCTCACGTAAAACCAGTGATGACGATATTGGAAATGTTTCGGCGGGTGGCATTATCACAGTCAGTGCGGGAGATTTGATCAGTCTCGAAGGCAAATGCGGAGGTAACAACAAAACTTTAACCATTGAAAAAGCAACCATATCACTTTTCAAGCTTTCCGGTACGGATCAGGGCGCCTATGCTTCCATGATAAACAGCAATCAATCTGTGACCATTGATTTTGAGGATACGTGGACAACAGTGGGTGGTTATACCTCAAACAGTCCAAATTTGTGGGAGCTGAATTCTAATGAGGATATGCTCAGCCTGAACTCAACGAATGCTTACGGATATTATTATTTGGAGTTTTCGGCATCTCTATCGACAGCAAATGCAGGTGGAGATAACGTAGAGCTTGGAGTCTTCATAGATAATACACTAGAAAGCGAGCTAACTGTCCGTCGTCGTCTTTCTGATGAAGATGATGTTGGGGCGGTTTGCGGTGTTGGGCTTTTTCAGGTTGATGGGCCAGGTACAGTTACTTTAAAAATAATGAACACAACAAGCACCAATAATATTACGATCGAGAAATCAATGGTGGGATTTTCTCAGATCCGCTATGTAGAATCAGATACACCACTACCTATTTCACTAAATTCATTTAATGTTGAGCAACAAAATAATGCCGTTAAATTAAATTGGCAAACCGCTTCTGAGGTCGAAAATCTTGGCTATAAGATCTATAGAAAAGAAAATGAAGGTATGTTTGAAGAGATATCTTCATATGCTTATAATGATGCGTTGCGCGGTCAAGGTACTACAACAGATATGCACGATTATGAATTCATTGATACCGATGTTGAGTCAGGAAAAGAATACACTTATCTGCTTTCGGATGTTTCATATCATATGGAAGAGGTCAGACATATTGATTATCTCAGAACAATATATTTACCCGAAGGTATTAAAGTAGATGCTGCATTCCCGAATCCATTTAATCCCCAGTGTACAATTCCCTATACTCTAGATATTAATGAACATGTTAGAATTGATCTGTTGGATATTTCCGGTAAGGTCATCAGAACATTGGTAAGCAAAGATCATATACCGGGAAATTATAATGTACATATCAACGAACCCTCATTGGGTTCAGGTGTATATCTGGTTCGTGTGCAATCGGGTGCACAGGTTGAAGTCCAAAAGATCATGATGTTGAAATAAAAAGACGTCCACCTTCGCTAAAGCTTCGGTGGATAAATTTGACATAAAACATATAAGGAACAGGCATGCCTGTTCCTTTTTTTATTATCTACAAATATTATTATAGTTTAATTCTTTTTCGTAAGAATGCAAACTCACCCGGATCTTTGGGTAATTTGATCCAAACATTCCGAGCACCGCCTTGAGCGGCGTCATGTTTGCTGCCATGTTTATCCAGAATGGCGTCCAATTTAAAAATAGTATCTTCGTT
>CAYTLV010000299.1:0-1444 GCA_964438445.1 uncultured bacterium
AGATATTGGGAATTATTGCAAGCAAGACACTCAATGTACGTTTGAAATCTATGAACTTTTAACCAAGTACTATTTGTAAAAAGGAGATCAAACTTATGTCTAAGCTTCACCCAAAAGCATCTTATGGAATTGATAATGGAAATTATCAACATGGACTGAGCAATCATCCGCTATATAGTGTCTGGGTCGGGATGAAGCAAAGATGTTTTTATAAAAAACATAATAGATATTATAATTACGGAGGAAGGGGAATTAATATTTGTGATGATTGGAAATTAAATTTTAAATTTTTTTATGATTGGGCTGTCTTAAACGGATGGAAGAAAGGATTACAAATAGATCGTAAAGACAACGATGGTGATTATTGCCCAGAAAATTGTAAACTATCACGTCCTATAGAGAATTCGAATAATAGGAATAAACAATGGAATAATACAAGTGGTTTTGTTGGCGTGACGTTTACACCGGCAAATACTATCACTAAACAGTGGGTAGCTTATATTTATATAAATCGAAGAAGAAAACATATTGGGTGCTTTTCTACAGCCCACAAAGCTGCAATTGCACGAGACAATTATATAACAAAGAACGACCTACAACACAAATTAAATTTTGGATAAGGAGGGTATTATGAGTCGTTTACATGAACTTTTAGCGGTAGAGGGAGACTTGGCAGGAACCTACACAAAGATTCTTGACGAGACGAAAGTAAATTTTACAAAACATGCGGACAGGTATTTCGGATCTCATCAGCGAATAGATATGTTTGATGAAAACGCACCGAAAGAGGCCGATGTTCACAAAGAAATGGATGATACGGTTCTGGCCAAACTGGATTACACGGCAAACCATATCACTCGTTATTTTGATGTTGTGCTTCAGAAAGAAAGGACCAACCAAGAAGCCGTTGCCGATCTTGTGGTCGATGGAATTAAAATCGCTGAAGCAGTTCCGGCAACCTTTCTTTTGGGTCTTGAAAACAAACTCGCAAAGGTTCGAAATGATGTTTATGCGTCAATGCCGACACTTCAACCGGGTGTAGCATGGGAGACTGATGAAGGCGTTGGGAAAAATGTTTTCAAGCGTACTTATCCAGACGAAAAATATCGTACCAAGAAAAATCTGAAAAACCATGTTGTCGCTGAAGCAACCAAAGAGCATCCGGCACAGGTTCAAGTTTATACTGAAGATGAAAAGATCGCCAGAATCGTAACAGATACTTGGTGTGGCATGGTTTCGCCTGCTCAAAAATCAGCTATTCTTGGGCGAATTGACAAATTGATCCGTGCTGTAAAAAAGGCACGGCAAAAAGCCAATTCAACCGAAGTGGTAAAAGTCACAATAGGAAAAGAGCTTTTTAAATATATTAATGGTTAAATTTTGGGTCAGCGTTAGCTTTAGCCTTAGCGTAACGTCACGATAGCATCAGTGTATTGACCCAACA
>CAYTLV010000299.1:1454-2321 GCA_964438445.1 uncultured bacterium
GATCCGTGCTGTAAAAAAGGCTCGGCAAAAAGCCAATTCAACTGAGGTTTTCAAAGTCACAATCGGAAAAGAGATTTTTAAATATATAAACGGATGATTTGGGCCAGCCTTAGCTTTAGCGTCAGATTAATTACACCAAGCTTCAGCGTATTGACCCAACAGCTTTAGGCAATGTTCTTTATCAATTAGTTAGTGTTTAATTCAAATAACGCCTGGTCGAAGGTTCAAATCCTTTCACGGCCCCCAAAAAAATATGGCCGTGTAGCTCAGTGGTAGAGCAAGGCTTTTGAGCGAGAAATTAAACATTTAACGAACGAAAGAAACAGTCACCCGTATATAGCTCAACTGGTAGAGCTTACGACTTCTAATCGTATGGTTTCGGGTTCAATTCCCGATATACAAAACCGGGGGGAGTGGAAAAGGTATCTATTCCCCCCAACCTCACACCAATAAAGAAAGAAGGAGGATATTTTTATGATAAAAAATTTAATTCCGAGCTTGCCCGAGCATGGCAAGATCAAGGCCGGGACAAAGGGCGAAGAAGTAGTTTCGAGTCAAGGCAATAAATTCAGGCTACCTAAAAAGTTGGATCATTTTATTATTACGACAACGGAAAGGGATCCGGACGGAAATCTGGTACTTGATACCGACTTGATGGACAAACTCAAAAGTACGGCGAATAAAAGTAAGGAGGTATTTTAATGATTGAAAACAAGACGGCAAATGAAAACCCTCATGGTGCCATTGTCGATAAGGATGGAAATTTAATAGGGATTCCGATTCGGTTGCTTTATAATTCCATTGATCTCAACTTTCCGACTCGGTATGCCTGCTACACCGGCGGCAAATGTGTATGTAGCGGAAATG
>CAYTLV010000300.1:0-2307 GCA_964438445.1 uncultured bacterium
GAATGAATATCTTTAAAAATATTATTAAAAAAATACAAAATAAATGAAAGGTGTAAGGAACAGGCATCAGTCTACGCTCTTTGAGCTTCGCCCGACAAGTGCCTGTTCCTCAAGTAGTGATCATATGCCAACAAACCTCGAAAAAGGTAAACAGCAAAGACTAAAAGTTACTCGCTACTATGTGAATGCCTCGCAGTTCATTATTCGTTTATTGATGGGTTTGGGCATTTATATTGTCATTCGAATAGCCATGATGGCATATTTTACTCAAAAACTGGAGCTTTCGTTCACTTTGTGTGATTCTCTTTCCGAATTGGTCATTCTGATGTTGACATCCGTATTGATGATACTGTTCATTTGGTTGAAAGGAACGCGCTTTCATCTTGCAACCTCGGTTTGGATGCCGGCGATCGCTTGTTTGGCATTTGCAGATTGGATGCGTTTTATTATGACCTTGACCCAGATCCATGTGATGGATGCTTTACTTGGGACTCTACCTTTTGTATTGCCTCTGACCCTGATGGTATTGTTATGGATTTTCGATCCGGAAAAAAGAATAATGCGTATCATCGGAACGATATTATTAATGGGATTATGTGTGTTCTGGGCAATAGATATGCCTCGCAGTATGCAGGAAGCAAAGGATTTGCAAATTATCACCGAATCATATCAAGAGTTTTATCAAGATATTCAGGACCATCATCAAGTTTCATGGTATGATGCTCCGGAAGCTTTAATATCCGGAAAAATACATAGTGAATGGCAATATAAGCCTGTTGAAATTAGTGATTATAACATTGATAAAGATATTTTAGACATATTCGCTCTTTATTATGTGGAGCAAGTTGATATTGTTATCCCGGGCATGAAAGCTATTTTACCCGTTTCAATACAGGAAATCAAATTTTCAACTCTTGAACAGATCAGTCTGCACTATTTTTATAAATATTCTACCGAACGCCACATTGTGATCGGAGATTTTCAGTACAGTGGCGATGCCTTTTTTCTGGTGCAGCATGAGAATGGTGAACAAGCTTTTGTAGATAATGTATTGATAAGAAAAAAAGATAAAGAGAGGGAATAATCATGATCAAGATCCAACGCGCACTGATCAGTGTATCCGACAAAACAGGTATTGTAGATTTTGCCGCAGCCTTGGAACGGCAAAAATGTGAGATCATTTCTACAGGGGGGACAAAAAAGGTCCTCGAAGAAGCCGGAATAAGCGTTACCGATATTTCTGCCGTCACCGGGAATCCAGAAGCATTTGGCGGGAGAATGAAAACCATCTCCTTTCAAATAGAATCCGCTTTGCTGTATGATCGTGAAAAAGATGCTAAAGAGGCCTCAGCGCTTGGTATAGCGCCGATCGATATGGTTGTGTGCAACTTATACCCTTTTGCAAAAGTAAAGGCTCAGGGTGCTGATTTACCGGATCTAATAGAAAATATTGATATTGGCGGCCCTACTATGGTTCGTGCATCTGCCAAGAACTATAAATATGTCGCAACGGTTGTGGACCCGGAAGATTATCCGCTCCTGCTTGAGGAATTAATTTCCAATGATGGCGCTTTGAAAGAAGAAATACGTTTTCGTCTTATGCGTAAAGCATTTAACCATACGGCAGACTATGATTCTCTTATCGCCACGACTATGGACGAACAGGCCGGCGAATTATCCGTTCGTTTGGCTTTTGATCAGGCTAAAAAACTACGTTATGGAGAAAACTCTCACCAAGATGCTTACTTCCTGCGTCAGCGGGGTGTCGATAGCAGTTATTTTGACATGAAAGTCCTGCACGGCAAAGAATTATCGTATAATAATATGGTTGATATGTACGCTGCTCTTGAATCAATACGAGATATGCGTCAGCATGGATGTGCTGTTATAAAGCATGCAAATCCATGTGGTTTATGTACCGGTGACGATCAACGAAGCGTATTGGAATATGCTTGGGAAGGCGATCCCATTTCTGCTTTTGGTTCCGTTATTGCCTTTAATACAACGGTTACACGCGAGACAGTAAAGTTCTTTTATCTTGATGCAAGCGATCGTTCGCAACGTAAATTCGTTGAGATCGTTGTTGCTCCGGCATTTACACCGGATGCTCTGGAATACCTCTTTTTACATAAAAATCTTCGCGTTGTAGAATATGATCCCCACTTTCTAACTCCACAAAAGGATATGAAATATTTACATAATGCGCTCTTATACCAAGATTCAGATGTCAAGATCAAAGATAAGATCGAATGTGTCACGAAGATCAATCCTGAAATTGACGCCGAATTACTAAATTTTGGATTAAAA
>CAYTLV010000301.1:0-351 GCA_964438445.1 uncultured bacterium
AAATTCCTTTACTTGTTGGTATAATATATTTCTTATTTCAACTTCCAATTGTTAGAAAACATATGTTTGTTTTTTTACCAAATTTATTTATTAATGATGGTAATCCAAATCTATCTGGTTATATTTTTATTATCTTAATGCCAAGTTGAATTTTAAACTGAATGATAATAACCGTGTATTCTTCTCGGGATATTTCGGTGAAGATGTGTTCGGTTTTAAAGATATTATGGGGACGAGTTGGGGAAACACCACTTTTACAGGCAGATGGAACCATATTTTTGGTGATAAATTATTTTCAAACCTGTCTGCAGTCTACAGCAAGTATGATTATGGCTTTAAATTGTCCGATCA
>CAYTLV010000301.1:361-2292 GCA_964438445.1 uncultured bacterium
TCAAATATCTATGAGTTCCGGAATAGATAATTATACGGTCAAAGAGGATTTTACATATTTTCCTAATCCAAACAATACAGTCAAGATGGGGTTTAATGCCTCTAGTTATAAATTTAATCCCGGCAGATTAATAACCGGAACCGATAGCAGTGATTTTCGCTTGATCATGGATGAGCAGTATTCTTTGGAAAGTGGCGCCTATATCTCAAATGAACATCAGATCACACCACTTTTAGGTGCGGAATACGGTTTAAGGGTTTCCATGTACAATCAATTGGGACCAAGTTGGATATATGACTATGATGATGATAATATCAAAACAGATTCAACTTGGTACGATGATGGGGAAACCGCACAATATTATTGGAATCTTGAACCACGGATCTCTTTTAATTATCGTTTAACTGATCAAAATTCAATTAAGGCTTCATATAATCGTATGGCGCAATATCTTCATATGTTATCGAACAGTACTTCCGGGCAAGCGACAGATGTTTGGATATCAAGTTCAACACTGGTAAAACCCCTGATCGTTGATCAATTTGCTCTTGGGTATTTCCACAACTTCGATGACAATAATATTGAAACATCGATTGAAATCTATTACAAAGATATGCAGAACGTATCAGATTTTGAAGATGGTACGAATATTATGTTCAATAATAAAATTGAATCACAAATATTGAACGGAAAAGGTCGATCCTATGGTCTTGAGCTATACCTAAAGAAGAAGTTCGGTAAATTAACCGGTTGGCTTTCCTATACCTTGGCTCGTACGGAACATCAGATAGAAGATATCAATGATGGTAACTGGTATCTTGCTAAGTACGACCGTTCTCATGATCTTTCGATCGTAATGAATTACAAAATTACTGATCGACTGACTGTCTCGGGAACCTGGGTGTATTATACCGGGAATGCCGTGACATTCCCAAGTGGACAATATATTATTGAAGACCAGGTCATTCCATATTATACCGAAAGAAACGGCTATCGCATGCCGGATTATCATCGCATGGACTTGAATTTTCATCTGGATGGGAAAACACACAAACTAGATTATACAACATCCTGGGACTTTTCAATTTACAACGTATATAATCGTTATAACGCCTATTCGATCTATTTCAGGGATAGCGAAACAACTCCGGGCAATATGGAAGCGGTGCAATTGGCACTGTTCGGTATTGTCCCCTCCATTACTTTTAACCTTAATTTTTAAGGCATAAATATGAAAAAATTACTTTTAATATTTCTGATCGCGCTTATAGCTCTTGCATCTTGTGAAAAGGTGATCGATATCGATCTTAATTTAGCTGACCCGGCTTTGGTGATTGAAGGGAAAGTGCTTAAAGACTCATTGACACAAGTATTAATACAAAACACGACATCGTATTTTACTCCCGACACGCAACAATGTATCTGCGATGCAATTGTGATCATTCAAGAAGATGATACAATTCCGGACACACTTGAATATAGCGGCAAGGGTATATATAAAAGCAGTAGCATGAGGGGTAAAAGTGATGCCAATTATCATTTGACCGTTATCCATGATTCACAAACTTATACCGCCAGTTCGTATTTGCCTCCGGAGCCTCATATTTATCAGTTGACGCCAATCTCTATGCTGGCATTTGGAGGTTTTGGAGATAGTTTAGATATACATCCCGGAGGAGGAATGGGAGGTTCTGATACCATTCCTTGGTTGATATTTACTGATCTTTATGATGATCAGCTTGAAGAAAATTATTATCTCTTTAAATATATTCTTAATGGTGAGGATATTACCAGAGCATACTCGGCAAGTGATGATGAAGGTGCCGAAAATGACACGCTCAATTACATGGGAGGTTTTTCTCGCTTCTACTTAGGTGATACCGTAACGGTTAAGGCCTACGCTGTAGATCGCGGTGTCTATATATATTTTG
>CAYTLV010000302.1:0-2270 GCA_964438445.1 uncultured bacterium
GTTCATGGCACACAATACCTTATACCCTGTTGCCATATTAATACTTGCTCCCGTAGCAAACCCCTCGCAGATACAAATAGATTGTTCGCTGCCTGAAATCGGATAACAGCACCCGCCGACCGTACCACCTGTCATGAATATCTTTTTGCCGGTTGAATATATTTTTTGACAACTACTGAGGACACCGTCTGAAGTATATAAAGGAATTATTAGGATATCTTCATTCTGTTTTATGCCACAACCATTGATTTGTTTGTTCTTTAAATATGGATGATCGTCTTTTGCATTAACGCATTTTTCTAAAAACTTTTCGGCTTCGGCCCGGGATTCCTTCTCCCGAACAAGGGCCTCAACTTGCCGTTGTTCCTCAAGCTCTGCCCAAATCTTGTGGTTTGTATCACCTGACCCGTTCATGGTTGAACATTTACCTTGTTCTCCACGGACCCAACAGCCATAATTACATAAAAACTGACCATCGTGTTCACGGAGTCCGTACCAACCGTCTTTGTTAGATTTATTTTTTGCATTGCTTCTGCACCTATGAATATTCCCATCCGCAATTAAATTATCGGTCGACAAACCAAAAGCTTCTAATGTGGATATAATTTCTTGCATGACTCTCCTTTAAAACGGTATTTCATCATCAAAATCACTCTCATCAAGCATAGGAATTTCTTCCCCAGGATCATAATAATTCTTTTCTTTCGGCTCGCTCTCAACTTCAATTAGATCAGGATATTTTCCATTCATGTCAAGCAATACTCTTACTGGGCTCTCAAAAATAGCGTCCATAAATTCATCGACAGATATCGGATACTCATCTTTTGATATTTGGTCCCACCTTTCTTGTCCCATCGTCACAGCGTACCCAGAATATTCGTCTTCAAAGCAAAGCCACATATGGACATATTTCAAACCAATATACGAGCTATCATACGCAAAGCTGGCCTTGCCTAACTTTTTACCATTCTTTTTGCTTGTGTGTATTGCAATCTCAAAATCTAAAACAGCGTGCCAAACTGGAGACGACTTCGTTATTGAATCAAATACAACTTCTTCCATTTCGGGGAGAAATTTGGCAACACTGCATTCATTCTCGGGCCATTCAAAGCCGCACTCAAGACATATCCTAAGAGAAATATGACATTCTATTTCGCAATTTGGACAGATTTTAAACATCGATTTTTCTTTTTTTTCTGCCTCTTCGACGGCTTTGGGGACGGTGATCTTGACTTTATCTAAATCAGTACCGAACCTGGCTGAATTATCAGTCAAATCAACCAAAAACCCGTGGTCTTTCCCTTCGCAAATCCTCAGAACCCTACCAACAGCCTGAAGCCATAGCGTACTTGAAAGGGTAGGCCTTGCAAATACAAGGCAATCAAGTTGGGGGATATCAATTCCCTCTGTAAGTACAGCCACACTTGTTATTATTCTTTTACGGCCTGACTTCCAATCGTCCATATTGTTTTGTCTGGTTATCGTATCAAGATTTGAATGGATTATTGTCGCTTCATCACCAATTAATTCCTTGAGTTGTTCAGCATGTTCTATTGTCACACAAAATACGCAAATTAATTTATATTCCGAACAATATTTTTCAATTGCTTCAACCGCCGTATCAAGATGGCGTTCCTGAACCATGATTTCGCCTAATTGGTCGATGACATAATCTCCATGAACAGATATTCCTGCCAAGTCAGCTTCCATGGAACTATGTTTAGCGATCATACCTTTTAATGGGACTAGGTACCCGGCGTCACGGAGTTCTTTGTATGTGATAGAATGATTAAGTTTTGGAAAAAGGTTGACTGCTCCTTTTTTACATCGGCTGCCATATATATACCCGTGGTCAAGCCTTGCCGGTGTTGACGTAAATCCTAAAATACGACAATTGGGTTTCTGTAATCGTAAATAATCAAGCGTTATTTTATATTGAGATTCTTTATTGATATCAACTTTATGCACCTCATCACAAATAATCAAATCAGCATATGTATAGCTTTCTTTAATATTTACAAATGTTTGAATGCTCGCGACTGTGCATCTTCTGTCAATTATTTTTTGGCCCAGGCTCGCACAACAAATTCCTATATCTTGAAATTTTAAATCTGTCCTGTCTCTTATAGTATCATATATTTGCTGAACAACTTCTTGTTTATGGACCAGAATCAAGAATGTTTTGTCGGTAGTTTTGTAATATTTATTGATTAGCCTGGAGAAAATTGTGGTTTTTCCGCATCCGGTAATCCCTTGGCAAAGTACTTCAG
>CAYTLV010000303.1:0-2264 GCA_964438445.1 uncultured bacterium
CGCCAATGTATAGAGTTTCCACTTCATGGCTATTACGCAATTTATTACCATGAAAAGCAAGAGACCTATTGAGCATATCCACATAAGTATCCATATTGCTGTGATCTTCTATACTATAGAAATCACAGTAATGACATTTGTGTTGACAGAAAGGAATATGTATGTAGAGTGCGAGTGTTTTCATAAAAATAAAAAACCCCGTTCAAAGAACGGGGCTTGAAGTATAATAATTTAGATTAATTGTCCATGACACGGCCGGCGCCCATGCGTAAGACCTTACCTTCGGTGTTTTTTAGATTTTTAGTTGCATTCCGGCTATCGATAACGAGGCTAGAATTATCAACAACAAATTGATAATCAACATCATTATGAGCTGTCGTGATCACGACGGCGTCTAGTGATTTTAATAATTCTGCCGTCAGTGGAACTGATTCGACCTTACCGCCATTGTGGTTGACTTCCGGACAGTAGGAATCATGATAACAAACAGTTGCACCACCATTTTCGAGAAGGTTGTAAACATCAAAAGCGGGTGATTCGCGAAGATCATCGATATCGTTCTTATAAGCCATACCCAAAACCATAACAGTTGAACCATTCAAGGCTTTTTTGTGCATATTCATACCATCCATTAAGGTATGAACGACATATTCGGGCATGGATGTATTCACTTCAGCTGCAAGGTCAATAAATTTAGTTTTGTAATTCAAAGTTTTCATTTTCCAGCTAAGGTAATGAGGGTCGATCGGAATACAATGACCGCCCAAACCGGGACCGGGATAGAATTTCATAAAACCGAAAGGTTTGGTAGCAGCAGCATCAATAACTTCCCAAGCATCAACACCTAAACGATCGCACATAATTGCCAATTCATTAACCCAACCGATATTGATCATACGGAAAGTATTTTCAAGTAATTTAGCCATTTCAGCGGCTTCGGCAGAAGATACAGGTACGATCTCATCAAAGATTTGATCATAGATCGCTTTTGAATGCTCTAGACAAGCCCGAGTTACACCACCCAATACCTTTGGTGTGTTTTTAGTAAGATAAATAGGGTTACCCGGATCAACACGTTCGGGTGAAAATGCAAGATAGAAGTCTTCACCGCATTTTAAGCCTGATTTTTCAAGACGAGGCATCATGTATTCACGGGTAGTTCCGGGATAAGTTGTCGATTCAAGAATAACAACCAAGTCTTTATGCATATATTTTTCAATTTCTTCCAAAGCGGAAGTGATAAATGACATATCCGGATCTTTAAGTTTGTTTAAGGGAGTCGGAACACAGATTGAAACGACATCCATATCGTTGATTACTGAGAAATCAGTTGTTGCAACGATCAAACCTTTATCAACAGCAGCTTTTAGTTCAGCGTCTTTAACATCACCTATATAATTTTCACCTTTAGTGATTTTTTCAACTTTTACAGGATCAATTTCAATGCCGGTAACTTTAATGCCGACATTTGCGACTTCAACAGCCAAAGGAAGTCCAACATAGCCTAAACCGATAACACAAAATTGTGTATCTTTTGTTTTTAATTTTTCCAGAAATGACATTAATATATTCCTTAATTCTATTTCAAAAATACAACACTAATAGTACTAAAAAAGCGTAGTTCATCCAATACTAAAATTCGTATTTAGCCAATATTTCATCTAGTGTAAGAAGAGCTTTATCTTGCTCTGAAAGTACAGGTTTTTTTAGTAATTCGCACAAGCCCAATTGCGGGTCATTCCAACGAATTCCGTTTTGATGATCGGGTGCATAGGGTGTTGAAACTTTATATGAAACACATGCATCGTTCGATAAAACATAATAACCATGTGCAAAACCTGTGGGTATAAATAATTGATCTTCATCTTTAGCTGACATTTTGACTTTGATCGTCTTTAAATAAGTTTTTGAATCTTTCCGAAGATCTGTGATAAAATCAATAATCTCACCTTTGATCATTGTGATCAATTTTGCTTGTTCAAAGGGTGGTGTCTGGAAATGCATACCGCGGAAAACGTTTTGCTTAGAATGAACTAGATTGTCTTGAACAAAATCACATTCTATTCCCGCTTCTTTGTAGCGTTTATCCTGATAAGTCTCTCTGAAATCGCCGCGCTGATCTGCAAACACCTCAGGGCGAATTAAAATAACATCAGCTATTTCTGTTTTAATGATCTTCATTTTGATCTCTATCTTATCTATTAAACCTTCAACCTTTCTTTCGCCAAGGTACAGCCTTCGTAGCTGAGCTACTTCGGCGTAGT
>CAYTLV010000304.1:0-2240 GCA_964438445.1 uncultured bacterium
GCTTCCAGTTCTTTTAAATGTGATAGTGAATAATTCTCTTTGTTCATTTCGTCTCAATAATATGGTTTTCTTTCAAATAATTTATAATGATCTTCGTCGATTCCTCTAAGGTCTGCTCTCCGGTGTTGACCCGGATCTCGGGATTTTTGGGAGCTTCGTAGGGGGAAGATATTCCTGTAAAGGCACTTATTTCGTTCTTTCGTGCCTTTGCGTAAAGACCTTTTACATCTCGGTGCTCACAAATGTCAAGAGGGCAATCAACATATACTTCTATGAATTGTCCGTCTTCCAATATGTTCCTTACAGCTTCGCGATCTGCCCGAAAGGGCGAGATAAAGGCAGTCAGTGTAAGAAGTCCGGCATCTACAAATAACTTACTGACCTCACCGATACGGCGGATATTTTCTTTGCGATCTTCATTCGAGAATCCAAGATCTCCGTTAAGTCCGTGGCGTATATTGTCACCGTCTAACACATATGAAAATCGACCCATTTCATTTAAGGCTTTTTCCACGGATCGAGCCAATGTGCTTTTACCCGAACCCGACAAACCGGTAAACCACAAACATACACCCTTTTGCTTAAGAAGGGCTTCACGTTCTTTCCGACCTATATCACCGTCATACCATTTAATATTTTCTGATCTCATTTTTTTAAAGCCTCCAAAAAAGGTAAGATCTGTACGCGGGGCGCATTCATGCCAATTTCAATTTCGGGCTTAATACTCCCATGAAAATCCGATCCCGCCGTCACAAGCAGATCATATTTCTTTGCATAATGCAAATACTCTTTAATCTGTTCTTTAGAATGCTGCGAATAATAAATTTCGATACCCTTTAAACCGTATGATTTTAACTCTTTAATTAAATCTTCCAATTTTTGGGGCGACAAATCGGTCTGGTAAGGATGCGCCAACACGGGAATTCCTCCCGCAGCCAAGATCAACTCGATCGCTACTTTAGGATCAAGTCGAAACTTATCCATATAAAGTGGCTGCCCTTTTGCCAAGTATTTATCAAAAGCTTGTTGATAATATTCAACATAACCTTTTGCGACCATTAAATTTGCAAAATGCGGTCGCCCGACAGTTCCACCCTTAGATTCAGCGATCAGTTCATCCATTGTGAGATGAAATCCATGCTCAGCCATTTTTTTCAACATAGATACATTGCGTTCTCGTCGTGCTTCGACCAAAGATGTCAAAGTGTCTTTTAATTCTTTATACTCAGGATCAAAACCGTAACCCAAAATATGCAGTGTTTTTTTATGTTCTGCAGATATCTCAACACCGGTGATATA
Organism: uncultured bacterium; assembly: GCA_964438445.1. Taxonomy (GTDB): domain Bacteria; phylum Fidelibacterota; class Fidelibacteria; order Fidelibacterales; family Fidelibacteraceae; genus M50B103. Next base: position 1,300 of record CAYTLV010000304.1, read on the forward strand.
TTTTATGTTTTCGGGAATATCTTGTAAATGTGAAAGATGATCAAAATTATCATGATCGGTTATAGAAATATATTCACAACCTTTTTCCACTGCTTGATTAATAATTTCTTGTGGTGAGGCCGAACCATCGGAGCAGGTACTATGCGTATGCAGATCAAGAACCATATCAAGTTTAAAATTAATATTCCAAGCTCGTTCATGTAGATAATAGCCAATGGTTTTAGCAATACTTTCTATCAAAGCAGCCGAACCCGCCCAAAGGGGTTCTTTGGTCACCAGCAAGACAAGAATAAGGGTGTCAATTGAAGCGACAACTCGCCAGGTACCCGTCTTAACTAAAGAACGCAACTTTGATCCCTTTTCAGGCTTATTGATGAGCCCCCAGACTTTTTCATGGCCCCAATAAAATGCCATTTTAGTGAAAAATTCCGCACCCACAATAGAAACGGCCGCAACTATATCTCGGGACAATGCATAAATTATAGCGGTTGTTAAAACAGAGGCTATAATTCGCCATGATATAGTTTTGACCATGGCGCGATTTTTTAATATAAATTTTCTCATGAAGTCATATCGCTCAAAACGACTGCGGTATATCGATTATGAGTAAAAGTCCCTTGTTCCTGTTATAAAAAAAAGACCGCATTAAATAATAAGTAATATAGAATTATGTGGTCACAATTGAAATGACTTTATGTGAAGAAAGTCGAGAGTCGAGAAGAGAAGAAAGAGATGAGTTATGAGTGATGAGATATAAGTGGAAAAAAATATTTACTGATTTCTGTCTAGAGTATACTGCTTACTAGTTAAAAAATGCCCCTCAGATCTTTCAACCAAAGAGACACGTTAATTATACTAGTCACCCGTTACTAGTTTCCATTTACTAGTTACCAGTTTCCAGCCTGCCTTTCGAAGCTGAACGCAGTGTAGCGTAGTAGGGT
>CAYTLV010000305.1:0-2239 GCA_964438445.1 uncultured bacterium
TAGTCATCATAAAAAGTGCAATCGAATTATCGAGATCGATCTTTTTTATTTCAGGCTTTTTGTAAATCTTCTTCATTTTGCTAAAGAGCTTACTTTATCATTCTCAAAACTACAATAAATTATTAAATATGCCAAAATTCATTTTCAACAATAGAGTAATTTGTTATAATAAAAACAAGACTAAAAAGGCATGTAATTGGTTGCATTAATGTATAAAAGACTTGTAAATACCATTTAACCGTTCGGGAAATTCGCCCTAATTCGCGTAATTCGTACTAAATATATGAGTTTGCCAAAACGATACGGATAATATAATAACGCTAAACATTTACTCCTTGTATTGTACCTGCTCTGCATAAAGCATAGTGACGGGAAAATATCGCCTGTTATAAATATAATTTTACGGTGTAATCCTTGTATTTGCTTTATCGTTTGCCGGTAATTATTTGCCCTGCTGTATTGTGCAGGATGTCCCTTTGGTTGTGATAAGAAAGTCTTGAATAACTGAACGGTATTATCCGGAGTTTTTTTATTAATTAGCACCTCAAGTGCCGGATGAATAAAAATCCCCCAATAGTGTTTCAGAAGGAAAAGTTTAGCTGCTATAATTTCTTCCAGTCCGGCTACTTCTGCTTCTTTAATTAGTGCTTTATCTAAAAGTTCTTCTCCATATTTTTCAACCAAACAAAAAAGGTCTGAATATAAACGCAACTGCGACTCGCCGTTTTTTTCATGTTTATCAAGATGCTTTACAAGGTAAAGAAAAAACTTACGTGCCGGTGGTATAAACACACTGCTTTTGTTAAATGAAATTTCAGTGCTGCCGGCGATTATTTTTTCTGTAAGTGAATGATCTGCTCCATCGAAAAGCTTGTGGTGTATCTCTACAGAAATGCCTCCTTTTACCAACTCGGGCAGATGCTTGCCATAGTAAGGCAGTATTAGCTTATAAAGTCGTGACTTAAGGGGGATTGACCGGAAACCATTATTTAGCAATATCCTTCTTGCTTCCATACATTGTTTATGGGGTACCAGGATATCAATATCGTTCATCTGCCTTAATCCTTTGTTACCATATACAGACAGGTCAAGAGCCATTCCTTTAAGCAATACCGTTTTTATTTTTGCCTGTCTCAAAAGCTGCAGAACTTCTTCAATGATATTATAAAGGAATGTGTTTCGCCCAAGACTTTTCATCCTGCTGTTTGCAAGGAATGCCATTTTCTCTTCAGGTAGCAGATCCCCGGCACCTGTCTCTTTCAGATTATGGTAAACCAGTGCTATAATGCCATGTTCGTTAGCCAGATAAACAAACTTGTCAATATCTGTAATCTTCTTTACAAGTATATGAATATTTTTCTTCTGCCTTTCGCTGAATGAGAGACGGCAAAGAGATATCAGCAATTGCTCTTCGGGTGATATATCGTCAAAAAGACTCATGATTTGTATCCGCTGCTTTGCTTAGTAAACATCTCACTGTAAATACCGCCGGTTTTCATCAGCTTTTCATGTGTCCCTTCCTCGGCTATCGTTCCTTTATCGAGCACCAGTATCCTGTCAGCCAGACGAACATTTGAGAAACGGTGACTGATAAGTATTGATGTCCTGTCGCGGGTTATCTCTTTGAACCTGTTGAACAACTCATATTCTGTTGCTGCATCAAGAGCACTTGTCGGTTCGTCAAGTATCAGCACAGGAGCATCCCTGTAAAGAGCACGTGCCATTGCTATTTTTTGCCATTCGCCCCAGCTAAGCTCACGACTGTCATCAAAGAGTCTGCCGATTACAGTATCATATCCTTTGGGTAGTGCCTCTATCAGTTCGTCTATGCCTGTTTGGGATGCTGATGCTTTTACTCGTTCCCTGTTTTGAGGCGTAAAGATATCTCCCATCCAGATATTATCACCCGCGCTGAGGTTATAAAGCATAAAATCCTGAAAGATAACAGAGAACAGCCTGCGGTATGAAGTGGGGTCCATATTTGTGATATTTTTACCATCAAGTGTTATTTTCCCTTCTACTGGGTCATATAATCTGCATAGCAATCTTACCAGTGTGCTTTTACCTGCACCATTAGCTCCTACCAGAGCTATCGTTTCACCCTTTCTTATCTCAAGGTTGAGGTTTTTGAGCAGTGGTTCACCGGATCCCGGGTATGAAAAAGAAAGATTGCGGACATTGATGCTACTGCTAAAGTTGCCGGGGTCAATAACAGGAGGTACAGCAACAATATTCTCTT
>CAYTLV010000306.1:0-2222 GCA_964438445.1 uncultured bacterium
TATTAGTTTTGTTTGTGGATATACGACAGCGGCATTGGTTCCGGATGAATTGCAGATTGCACTTAAATTTGAAGCTCAAAATATCTGGCGGCATGGCGGCGAGGAAAAGTCTCTGAATAACTTGGTCAAACTTTTAACTTATAACAAAAGACTCCATGACTCTTTTCTCTAGAAATATTTATGAGATGAACAAAAGGTGTACATTTCAGCGCCCGAGAAAGGTGTCAAATGGTATGGGTAATTTTTCAACAACGTGGGAAGATGTGTGTACGGTTTGGAGTAGAATTTTACCGACATCAGCAAAGGAATCACGGATATCAGAGAAGGAAACGATGACGATTTCGCACACGTTATTCATTCGTTATAGAAGAGATATCCGGCCAAGTTGGAGAGTGAAATTTAAGAACAGGTATTTCGCCATTGTGGGTGGACCTGTAAATCCGGAGGAATGCAACGAATGGCTGGATATGAATCTTTTGGAGGTTAAGGTCTGATGACTGCCGTTGCCGATGTTTTAACAAATATATGTTTATCTATTTATGAGAAGTTCTCAATACCGGATGACATTGAAGCGTTAATGGTAATTGGCGATGAGGCAATCGGCGGAGTGAGTCCGGCCATAGACCAGGATTCGGCTGTTTATAATGATTTCTTCACAAGTATCAACGGTCAGCTTTTTGAAGACGAGGCACCTGAATATGCGGTTTGTCCATACGCGGTTTACAGCATTCCATCGGCAAGGGATTCTTACACGTTTTCCGAGGAATATACAAACGCAGGCGTCCAGTTATTTATTTATTCAGAGAATATGGATACGTCTGAAATTAAACGGATTTATCGCTATGCAGTTGACTTGTTTGATGAATGCACGTTGATAATTACCGGATCGACGCTGGTTTGGATGAAAGAGCAAAATCTAATGACTGGGCTTGAACAGCACATTACAATAAACGGAACCAAAAAAGTATTGGTTTACAATATCGACTTTGAGGTTTTAACGAGCTTGAAATAGGTTGGTGACATGGCAGACGCAGATGTCTTAATAAATTTATGCACAGCGATTTACACAAAATTTTCAACGTCCAATGATTTCAACACCAGCGTCAACGGCCAGTTATTTGAAAACGAGGCGCCGGAAGGAACCGAATACCCGTATGCAGTGTATTCAATCGTGTCGGCACCCAAAGAGAAGACGTTTTCCGAGGAATACACGAATACATTAATCCAGCTTTCATTGTATTCATCAAATATGGATTCAACCGAAATAAAGAATATGTATTACCAGGCGAAAGCATTGTTCCATGAGAAAGAGTTGACAATTACCGGTAGCACGTTGGTCTGGATGAAAAAAGAAACCTTAATAACCGATATTCAGGAAGAGACAACCCCTGGCGGAACTCGAAAAGTCAGGGTGTATCATGTGGATTTTGAAGTTAAAACGAGCTTGAATTGAAATGAAAGATTTAACTAATTATATTGACTCACAAATCCCTCAGACTTCAAAGGTCGGTCATTTCTGCGTAATCGGTAAAAATGTAAAAATTGGTGAGAATGTCAGGATTGATAATTATGTGGTCATTGATGACAATGTGACAATAGGTAATGGAGTCTGGATTGGAAATTGGGCGCATCTTCGTCCGGGAGTTAAAGTTGGAAATAATTCCGAGGTCAGGGATTGGTGCTATTTATCCATAGATGTTGAAATAGGCGAGAACACCAAAGTATGCCAGAAGGCAAATGTGGGCGGGTGGATTAAAATCGGAAGCAATTGTTTTATAGCCCCTGGGTTTTCATCTGCCAACACCAAAAATATGAATCATTGTAGAGAGATAGATGATTACAAATATGATGTGCCGGAAATAAAAGATAATGTCAGGATAGGAACGAACGTAACTATATTGCCGGGTGTTATTGTGGCAGAAGAATCATCCATAGGCGGTGGCGCGGTTGTGACAAAAAGCACTGAATATAGTGGCGTTTATGTAGGCAACCCGGCTAAGAAAATTGGTGATATCCGTGAAAAAGATAAAGTGAAGCAATGTTTGAAACAATAAGAAATATTGGAACATCTTTAATTGATCCGAGTTTTCAACACGGTGAAAATGTAAAGATAGGTAATTTTTGCATTATTGAGAAGGATTGCATCGTTGGAGATAACGTTACTTTGATGGATTACGTTAAATTAATGCCTGGCACCCGGATTGGTAATAATGTCCAATTAG
>CAYTLV010000307.1:0-2187 GCA_964438445.1 uncultured bacterium
TAACACCAATTTGATACATGCCCTCTGGTGATATCGTAGTATAATCATGGCTAATGACGGTCATAGTAGCTTTTCCGTTCTTTGGGTGCTTCTCTCTCTGTTGTTTCGACAAGGTAACCTCCTTTCTTTTCAAGCCATACTTTCTTCATCATGGCACCGGTTCGCCTGTGTTGGTTAATCCTTACACATGCCACATTGTCATCTATTTCTGTAAATCTCTTTACCATTAAAGCACAGTCTGATTCTTGCTCAATGAAAGAAGCGTCTCGCGGATCTCCAAAGCTATCCCCGTCTGATTTCTTCTTTGTGTGTGCCATTAGAAATATGATGAAGTTGTACTTTACGGCCATGAGCTTTAGATTGCGAATAATAGTCCCGATTTCCATTGATGCGTTACCCTGGCGAAGCATGTCAACAATATAATGCAGGTGATCGATAAAAACTATCCGGGTATTGTACTTGTAGAACGATTCAAGGATGCGTGTTTCTAACCATTGCCAGTTACCAGACTTCAGCATGGTCGGCATGTAGAGCAGGGGCATATCAGGAAAGCAACTCAAAAACTGTTTTGGTGGTAGTTCATACGTAAACCATAGCGAGAAATATCCCTGCTTATAAAAGTTGTTTGTCAATGTTTGAGCAAATAACGTCTTCCCGTTTTTCGTATAGCCTGATATTACAATCAACTCACCTGGGACAAATCCCTCAATGTAATGGTCAAGTGTTGATATGTTTGATCTTACGTTAAAGAGTATCTTCTGATCTCTTATGAGTTCTTCCATATCATGTGATGATATTATTTCATCTTCACCGTGATAGTCTTTCAGTTCTTCAATATTCATCTCTAATTCTCCCAATCTCGTACTTGACTTCTGATATTCTCAGCAAATCATCACCGATTAGATACCGGCATATCCGCAAATCTTCATCTTTGGCCGTCTCTCGTATTACCGTCATCAAAGCAATATCTCTCTGTAAAAAATAAATATCGTCTCTGTATAACCCGATCATTGCCTTTTTAAATTCAGACAAATGGTCTACAGTGGGTTCCGGTTCGTATATTTCTTCAAATTCCATTACATCCTCTCATTTAAATAGGCATCAAACCTTGTACCAAATAGAGTTTGTGGTCTTAAAAACTTTTCATATTCCGGCTTGCCCAACCAATCTTTACACTTTACATCAACAACATATTTAAAAGCGTCGATAGTTTGATAATCTTTATCCTCTTGCCAACGGGCATTTATTAAGCTCTGCACTGCTTTTGATGTTGGTTTAAAATGCTTACCTGCCTTTTCGTTTAAATAGGAAATTATCTCTTCATAAGGTATTATTGTTTTCTTTGTTTTAATACTTTCTTTTGTATGTATCTTTTTTGATAACGATTTATTATCTTTTTTGATAACACTTATTATCTTTTTTGATAACGTTATCTTTTTTGATAACGGTTTCCATTTGCTATAAATCTTTTGTAATCCATAAGTTACGCACCAATCGTTATCTTTTTTGATAATGATGTTCATTCCTAATAATTTGTTTAAATTTCTACAAACATTAGGTTTTTTTATTCCAGTAAATTCAACAAACTGACTCAAAGAAATGGCATCTTCACACTTATTCCACCCGTAGGTTTTTCTAAGAATAACATCAAGAAGCTGTCGTGCTTCACCTGGTATTCTTATGCGAGCAAGTGCGTCCATAATTTCATTTGCTATCGGTGTATAACCATTTTCTTTTTGAGGACTAGGATCTTTCATAGTTTAATCACGGAGCAAGAATGAATCCTATAAAATAACCACCATCTTTATCAAACTTAATCCATTCATCTGGTCCGTCTTTGGCTCCTAAATTTTTAGTAAATTCCGTACCTTCTTTAGATAAATACAGAGAAATCATTTCTTCTGCCTCTGATATTGATATTCTTATTTCCATAACAAATCACCTTAAACGCACAAATAGGCACAACGACACGGGGTGACGGCCCCACAAACAGCTTTGCGCTGAGAGTTGTCGCTATGCCTATTTGAAATTCTAAGTGCTTTGTTTGAGTATCCGTCACTACTCATGATTTACCTCTTACTGATATCCTACACTGATCTTAATTTTATGTCAAGTATAATTGCTTTAAAATCCCCGGAGAGCAACCGCCGCCGTTATCTCTTTCATACTATTCTCCTCTCAAAAAGG
>CAYTLV010000308.1:0-2165 GCA_964438445.1 uncultured bacterium
TTCATGGAGACGTCGGGCAATGTCATTTGTAACACCGGTATAGAGCACTTTTTTAGTAAAATTTGTGAGGATATATACATAATAATTGTGATTTTTCATGATATAAAATATTTTCATGAAAACTAAAATCAAACAAATGAAAACGGATTGTGATAAAGATCACAAATATTACTTTAGAATCATGAATAGATCTTTCAGCTTCGTCCCGACCTGCGTCGGAACTTCGTTCAAGATGACAAGTACTTTTTTTCTATATAAAGCAGAAAAGACGTTCGGGGAGAGCGTCTTTTTCTATATATACCCGGGGAGGGTAATAGGATAATTTGTTTTCTTTTTATTAGACATTAGAAATCGTTAATAGTTCCCAATAAATTTAATGGCGGCCGTTAAGACCGCCACTAAAACCCCGAAAGGGGAAGAAGGATTCTAAGCATCTATGAGAAATATCTTTTATTCACTATTTAGACACGGGAAATAGCATAAGGTTAATATTTTTAGAGATTAATTTTATGATTATGTAAAGACGCAAAATCTTGCGTCTTTACAGATACAAAATATTTTATTTTTGCAAAATAAAAACGTCCGCCAAGGGACGGACATTTTCTATATTAACCCGGAAAGGGGGAAGAAGGATTAACGTACGGGGAGGAACCAGGTTGCGATCTCTACAGGTGCATCTTTATCAATGAAAGTTGACGTGGTGAGCATACGGACACGGAGTCTGCTGTGGCCGTTACCTTTTCTAAGTGAGCCACTAAAAATATTATCATCGGCAGTCAGGTCAAGACCTTCACCGTCATCCAATAGGGCAAAATAGCGACCACCGGATCCAAGAACATTCACATCATCAGATCCGTCAATAGCAACATAGGCTTCAGTTGTCTGAACGCCCGGACGACCGCGATATGATCCCCAGTCCTGACGACCGCGAACAACTTCATAAAGTGCTTCCGTGTCATCAAAGACCAACATAGTTGAATCATTATCGGAATCAAGAGTAACACTTTCGATCGTATTTAGGATACCTGCTGTTTCGCCGGCTTCAATGCTTTTTGCTACAAGTTTCCATCTAAGATTTGTTGAATCGGCACCAGTAGAATCATTGGTGCATGAATCTGCGCATTCAACTTGAACGAACTGCATAAAAGAAGTTGTAGTATATTCATAGGATTTTTCCCAAACCTCAGGTGTATCAACAATAGCTGTATCCGTTTGGTTGATAAGCATAGTTCCGAAAAGTGTTTTGGTCAAAGTTACCAATGCGGTGTCATCAGCGGTATATTCAATACTACGTTGAACATCAACACTGTCGATGCCTTGTCTAACCATCATACGTATATGGCGTCTATTACGTCCGTTACCATTACCGTTACCACCGGGTCCGGGAGCTGCTTTTGCGAATGATTCGGGAATTTCGATCTCGATCTCTTCTTCAATTGTGGCATCTACATCCGTTTCTGCAAGGATCTCAGCTTCAATGAGAGCAACGAGTGTAACATTGTCATCGTTATCATCATTGTTGTTCCAATGACCGGTAATCTCGCCAAAATCGCATGAACTCAGGATCAGCATTGTAACGATCATAAGTCCAATAATTAGTTTTTTCATTTCTCTTTCCTTCATTTAATTTTTTTTCTTCCATGCTATAGACACGGTGATTTTGCATTAAGTTAATAAAGATATTCAAATAATAATAATTAATCTTTAGTATGGACTAAGTAGTCAAAGAGTAAAAAGGAGAGGATAGTACTAAGTATGAATTTTATTGTAAACTCGATTAAACGTTTATTACAAGAGTTATCTTTTACTAACATTAATGTTAACAAGACACGCAATTTTATTATTGCATTTTTACTTTTCATTTGCTATACTAAAAATAGTCGAAACGACCAGAATGGAGAATAAAATGAAAAATAAATGGCAATTACAAGAAGCAAAAGTAAAATTTTCTGCTGTGATCAATAATGCCGGTGAACATGGACCTCAGTACATTACCAAACATGGTAAAGATTCTGCCGTGGTGTTGTCAATTAAAGAATACCAAGAGATAACAAAACGGTCAAATTCTTTATCTGCCTTTTTTCAAGAGTCCCCTTTATATGGACTTGAATTGGATCGAAATAAAGATTCAGATCGGGACATTGAATTATGAAATATTTACTGGA
>CAYTLV010000309.1:0-2142 GCA_964438445.1 uncultured bacterium
ACCAATCGATGAATTCCGCAAAATAAGATCAAGTCGCTTTACATCATTAAACATACAACCAAATGCAATATGCTTATCCCATCGCCCCGGCTCAAAATAATTAAAAAGTGCGTAAAGATGAGGTTCGTACCGAATAGGGAAATTCTCTTTCAACCATATAGCCATCCTCCCATCAGCACAGTGGTCTGTTTCCTCCAAATAGAGTTGTTTGAATATTTTCCCTTTGCAAATATATTGCTGGCCTGAAACATTCCCAATTACAATATTTTCCGGAGTTGCCAGCAAGGTATTTACCGGATACCGCCGCACATCTATCGCATCTATGGGGATAGAATATCCACGTTTCATAGAAATAAAAATAACGTCATCATCCATTTGTCGAATAGTATCAAATACGCCCGACTCAACCATGTCGTCATCGTCAAAAATTACATAATAATCTTCATTACTAATCGATGCTCCTTGAATGAATGCGTTCTTACGCCTGTAACCCTCATTAATAAAACCAGTTTTTGGGGCATTGCCGGGAATAATAAATGGCTGAATCCACGGTTTGTTAAAAACATCCCCTTTTAATTCACTTTCAAAAAGTGTTGGGTGCCATATAATCCCCATCGGCTCATAATGTTGTATCAAAGTATCGAGAAGGTTAAACCGAGCAAAAGCCGTAACAACATGAATCTGTTTTTCCTTTAAACAAGAAGCTTCCATTACTTTTCCCCTTTCTGGGTATCTTGCTCCTTGTTATAAATCAAACCAATCCCATGTGTCTTTTGTTCTGACGGATCATCAAGAAACTCCACCATCGCTTTACCCGGAACTTTCTTTAATGTTTCCCATAACACCCCGACATCCGGCCAAAGTGGTTCCTGTAAATCATGGAAAGCACAGAATTTTGCATACTGACCAAGATTTTCATAATCCTTTTTTGGCCAAGGGGCGTTATGTTCCGCGTCGATAAAAACAAAGTCAAATGCTTGCCCCTTTATTTCATCACTCGTAACGGATTTGTGAATAAGCCACATTTCCGTGTTAATAATAATCAAAATCTCATCATCAAGAAGTCCGGTCGGATCAATACCAAGACACTGAATTCCAGGATTAAACCGCCTGAGATACTCCGAACAAAAAAGAAAATTCGCACCATAATAAATTCCGATCTCACAAAACGAATCGAGCTTGAAGGCACTCATATAAACAAGCAACTTTGCAATCTGATCCGGAGTCTGTCCCAACGTAGCACCCTGTCCAATAAACCGCGCCTCCGGGCCTGATGTATGCCCCCAGTCCATAATGCCAAAGGCGCGAACCAGATTTGCTACCACTTCCGCATCCTTTAATACCGCAAGCGGTAAGTTCCTTAATAAATTTTGAACTACTACTATATTCTTGTTTTTCATCCCTTGTTTCCCCTTTTTATATTATTTCCATTTTCAGATATGCTTTATCATTATGAATATGTATCAATTCCCAACCCAAGGCGCCGAGCGCATCGAGATTAGGAAAAACTGTTTCGGTATCATCCACATAATAACGAAACTTCCTTTCTAATTTATTTGCCGCCTCCTCTTTTTCCTGCGCGTCAAGAACTTTTACAAAGCAGGCATCACATAAAATCGGCTGTTCATTTTCCATTGCCTTTTCATATGCCGAAGCTATTATTTCTAATTTCTCTCCACAAATATCACAATCTACCTCTACTTTTGGATCATCCATAATCTTTCCCCTCCCTTTTTTATTCTCTGCGGTCAAATGGAATCGTAATTGCGAAATGGAACCAGTCCTCTTCAATCCCCAAATTCTGAACCGACGCTTCGTCGCAATCAATTCCTCCAAATGCCACCAAATCAAATAATGCGGACAACGTATCCACATATCCCCTTGCCGTTGCTGTTCCCGTTTCCTTTGGTACGAATATACTGATTTGTATAATCCCAAAATGAGATTTTAATGGGCTTCTGCCAAACTCTAACGCTTCCGAATCCCCTGGAAGGATTGAACACCTGATAAATGCCGTTCCTGGCGTCGGGACGTAATACACATTATCCCACGCAATGGGTGTTGTGCTCCATCCAGTAGCTAATCGGGATTCAATATCCACTCTCTCTTGAGCGTAGCTCATATCAGATCCTTAATTTGGTT
>CAYTLV010000310.1:0-2141 GCA_964438445.1 uncultured bacterium
AAATTAAGGGACTAAACATGAAGAAAAAATGGTTTCACAATAAGACAAGAATGATTATTCAGTTACTTGTTCTTGCACTTGTTGTCGGCGCACTTATTGTCGGTGCAGCAAAAGCAAATTATACTCCTGATATGGAAAAATTCTGCCCCTTTGGCGGTCTTATGTCTTTCGGATCAAAATTAAATATTGGCACAATGTCATGTTCAATCAGCGAAACACAAGTGTTTATTGGCTTGGGTATTGCCCTGATGATCATATTTGTGGGTAAACTATTCTGTGGTTGGCTCTGTCCTGTTGGAACAGTCAGTGAATGGTTGAACAAGCTTGGTGTACGATTGGGCGTTTCATTTACTATAAAAGGAGTTCTTGATCGTATTCTCCGTTTAGGAAAGTATGTGTTACTTTTCTTTGCAGCCTACATTACTATGAATAGTTCAGAATTATGGTGCAAGAAGTTTTGCCCCTATTTCGGAGCGGTCAGTGGGTTTAATTTCGATACGGTATTATTATTTTCATTGTTGGCCATTGCTGCCGTTGTGATCGGCTCGATCTTTATTAAAAAGTTCTGGTGTAAATATTTTTGTTTTCTTGGAGCTTTGAGCAATCTGTTTGCAAATATCCTGATTACAGGTCCGATCATACTCGTTTATGTGATCTTGTTGTGGGTTGGCGTAAAGATTCCGCTGTTTTGGTTGTTGCTTGTATTGGTATCCGCAACAGCACTGACAGAATCACTGAGATATAAATTCTTTACAATATCTCCATTTAAAATTAAAAGAAGTACGGATTCATGTACGAATTGTAGTGTTTGTGATTTTCATTGCCCTGAAGGTATTGAGGTTAGCAAGCAAGATACCGTTACGCATCCCGATTGTACACTATGTTTGGATTGTGTAAAAGCTTGTCCGGTCAATGATACATTGAAGGTAAAAGGGGGCAAATGGATGCCTCCGATAGTTTTGGTGATCGTGATTGTATTGGCCTTGATCCTGGCAAAACAATTCCCTATGAGCACCTTGTCTGAACGTTGGGGTACTTATGAAACTGCCGATTCACTAAAGCATGTTGAGGAGGTTATTTTTGAAGACCTAATGTCAGTTAAATGTTATGGTTCGGCTAAATCCATGATGAACAAAGTTGCAAGAATTAAGGGTATTGTTGGAATTGACGTTTGGGCTTCTAAGCACAAAGCAACAATTTTCTTTGATTCTTCTACTATTACTGTCTCAGATGTAAAACGTGCTGTTTTCTCATCTTCAAAATACAATATTCAAAAAGGCGTTACTCTTGATAATGCTCCCGACATGTTGCTGGCATATCGCGTAGGTGTTTGGGAATTGTGGGATGGTAACGACAATGCGGATATTTATCGTTTGCTCATGAAAAATAAAGGAATTTATGGTTTCTCTACAGAATTTGGTGAACCCGTTTATGTTATTATTTACATGGATCCTGAAAAAGTAGAGATCGAAGAGATTAAAGAAATGATAGAAGTTGATGAGTACGAATATGTTTCAAAAGATAAAACTATCAAGAAAAAAGTTGACTTCGAGCTGGAGAATGATGGTGTAGTGGTTGATACGGTAACTTATCTTGAGTATCGCAAATCATTTTTCTTAGCATATGATAGAATCTTTAATAACTATAAAAAACAAGATCCCACGAAGATGGAAATCTTTGAAGTGGATTTTGTAAATGCTGAGAACTCAACGGTTTTTCGTAAAATGAGTTATCTAACCTTACATATGTCTTTTGAACCCGGTACTGTTCGTCTACGGACCGAATTCAAAGAGAATACAGTCTTACAGGTCTATTTTATGCCTGACAGCACGAACGGTGAGAACATTATGCTACATCTTGAAAAAGAAATGTTAACATGTATGCTGCGCGATGGTTCAACCAAAGAGTATGACAATGTCTTCAAATTTGATGGCCCGTTTACGGTTAAACCGTTGAAGTAAGCTTTAATTAAAATATAAATGTAAGGGCCCCGAAACTTCGGGGTCCTTTTCTTTTGTGTGCCAATAATTTTGGTGTGGGGGTTCGGAGTAAATAATTGACAATTGAAAATTGACCCCGCTTCGTTACCCCGATTACCAAGACCAAAACAAGTATTATTTTACTAAAATCGGATTTACAGA
>CAYTLV010000311.1:0-2125 GCA_964438445.1 uncultured bacterium
CTTACTTTCCGCACATCTAGTTTGGCTTTTAATCGTATTTTTCCGGTTGATTTAGAATCAAGAATTATTCAGTAATAAAAATTATGAGGTATCTTTAATAAATCTAAAATAAATACCTGAACCTCATTCAGTTTCGGGTTGAACGTTTTAACAAGTACTCCAGTATCAGTAAGACGGTGACGTTGTATATTGTTGAATAAGTTCAACACTTTATCAGCAGTAGGTGAGGTGCATTGACGCTTTTCGGGATATATTGGAATGCTTTTCAATCCAGCCTTTTTCATGTTTAATCTGATTTCGCGTTCAATCACCGATTGGACTAAAAGAGCAATGAAAAAGACAAATAACAAAGCTTCAACGCGAGTGATGTTTTTCAAGAGAACAGGTGCTATACCATATACTGTCTTAAACTGCTCATGACGCTTCTCAAGCTTTGGTTGATATTTGTATTTCTCCAAGATCTCCTTAAGTGAAATGTCATCACGATTCGTAATCAATGGAAACATGCCATCGGAACAAGCATCGGCTTTCACGTTTGTATTATCGATTTCCCAGTTAACCTGAAAACGGGTACGCTCAATAGCCACATATCGAGTATTTGGTCCCGGGCGACCTCTTTTCTCCTGCTTATGGGTTGTCTCAATCTTCTCAACTACATCCGGGTCAATCCAACGATTTGCACCTGCATCTTCTACAATTTTTTCCGCCTTTTTTGATACTGCTTGTTTTGTTTTCAATCGGCATCGATTGCTTTGAAGTTGCTTCTGCAATCCCTTCAGACCTGATATCGCCTTGTTTATCGTGTTTTGTCGACTCTTCTGGTCATGCTCGGTCTTTTTTGAACTCCACACCCATGCAATCCTGAATCCCTCTTTTGAGGGTATAGGTGATTCCACCATTCGCCATATTTCAGATGGATCCTTCTTCTTTCTTGGATCTTGAACTCTACAAACTTCATGCCATAACATTTTGTTATCAATAATATGTTCTCTGAACCATTTGTCTTCACTCCTTGTACGTGGCATAACCGTAATAAAAAAGCCATCTTCCCCATCAATGTATCTCATTGTTTCAGATACACACAACTTACTATCTGCTACATAAATGAAGTCAGGACTTCCTTTTAGTTCTCTGAGTGTATCCCAGGTTTCAATATGTGTTGTATCATCTGTCCTGTTCCCATCATAACCCTTATAATGTATAGGAACCGCACCGTCAGATGTAACTGTTAGATCAAAAACCAGTTGTTTTAAATCTGGCCTATGATCCTTGTTATGACCGCGAGTGATCTCAAGCGTCACTTTCCCTCGCTTTTTATCTCCATTTGCATCTTCATATCCTCCATGAAATGTTATTGAAGTTGAATCATTGTGAAATTGGTCCATCTTAAGATCAAACTCATGTACTGCTTTAAGGACAATTTCAGTCATAAGACTGGCTCTGTCAGTGTCGAACAATTTTTCAAGAGCCCTACCGATCCTGTCATCGTTGATATAATCAACTTGCTCAGGTTTGAGATTAAAAAGTTGAGGGTCAAAAAGTGTTACCCATTCTTTGAATCCATAAATCGGCAGACGACCAATTATGATGTTTCTCAGAAGCATACCAATGGATGTATATGGCATAATATGGTTGCTTGGATCAGCATGCGGCATTGCACATTTTAAAATCTCATCAAGACCTAACCTATCAATGAAGTGATTTATGATCGGTAATGAGTCTATTGTTTCCGATTCTAGTTCAAGTGATTCTGCATTATTCATATTGTTTACCTGACTCGATCGAATTCGATTTACAACATATTTTCCAAACCAAGAGCAATAATGTTACACCCATTGGGATAATAGCCACAAGGTATTTAAGGATATCCATAGATATCCGTAATATGAGAAAAATCAAGGTTGGAGATAAAGACTTTGTCTTACGAGAACAGATTGAACTGATCTATGAAAAGAAGATTACGCCTTTTGGTAACTCTGCAAAAATTGACGCACCTAAGAAATACCGGGGTTGGAGAGCATATGCCATTATTGTAAAGGACTAATCAATTTATTTTGTCCCACAACCGGGAAATAGGTTTGATTTAAATACGATTAAAATGGTTTTGAGATGTGCGGAAAAGGCG
>CAYTLV010000312.1:0-2115 GCA_964438445.1 uncultured bacterium
CTTAAGCTGACAATTGAAAGTATTAGTGGGAAGCGATCGGGTAAATTCTAAGCAAAAGAAACATATGTATTGGTAAGAAAATAGTGCCCAACAAACGAAACTGTTTAAGACAAATTATAAGAAAATGAAATAGTGGGAGACCAGCCTCCGCCCAGACTACGGCCGACAAGTGTGAGACGTAAATATAATTATTATAGCTATAGCTTCCATTCGATTCCAACTATTCTAGGCAACTGCCATGATGATGGTGCAAGTTCCAACAATCATTATCATGGTGTAATGGATGAAATGAGAATTTATAAAAGACCTCTGTCCGCAGAAGAGATTATTTACATCTTCCAGAATACTCGTCCGGAAATAAGCTTCATTAATTCAACTAAAGTTCAAAGCTCATAAAATTAAAACATTATTTCATTGTTCGTTTTAATAGCACTTTCGAAGTACTATCTTTTATCTTTATCCTTTAATCTTTTATCTTTTTTTCGTATTATTTGCACGAACAAATAAGGATTTACATGCTCGAGCATTCAATTCATCATATACAACCCTATCTTTTTCAGATCGGCAATTTTCAATTGCGCTATTATGGCTTGATGTATGTCGTGGGTTTTGTTTTTTTCTTGATATTTATGCGCCGGCAAATCAAACAAGGCAAGATAGATCTTACGAACAATGAATTCGATTCTTTATTTTCATGGTTGATCATTGCTCTTTTGATCGGAGCGCGACTCGGTTATGTTTTATTTTATAATTTAGGGCACTACATTGAGTACCCTCTTCAGATCATCTGGCCATTCATGGATGGCAAGCTGGTTGGATTTTCCGGAATGTCATTTCATGGTGGACTTTTAGGCTGTATTGTTGGCGGATGGATATGGACCCGAAAATATAAAAAGAATTTTCTTCATATCGGAGGATATGTCGTTACGGTTGCCCCGCTTGGTCTGCTTTTTGGACGTCTGGGAAACTTCCTGAACGGCGAACTTTGGGGACGGGTATGCGAGGTCAAGTGGGCCATGTATTTTCCCGGAGAAGCCGGCTTAGCTTTTGATACACCCTTGAAAATTGTACGTCAGTACATCGAAGCCGGTTATATTCAGGCACGCCATCCTTCGCAACTTTACGAAGCTCTTACAGAGGGATTGTTGCTTTTTCTCATCATGCTTTGGCTACACAAAAAAAATGCTGCGGGTTCTGTCCGAATTGGTGCTTTACTTATTGGATATGCAGTATTTCGTACTTTCTGTGAATTCTTCCGCCAACCGGACGCACAACTTGGCTTTCTGTTTGCTTGGGTGACCATGGGACAACTGTTAAGTTTCTTTATGGTTTTAGGTGGTATTGCTTTGATCGTGTATCATTACAAAGTCGAAAAGAAAAAAGATTTAATTTAATTATAATAAACAGCTTTCTTAAGTAAGGAGCATTTAAATGAAATTTCTTAAAGTACTCAGTCTCGTATTATTAGGATGTATTGTCCTTTTCTTTATAGTGGGAATTTTCCTTCCGAAAACAGCAACATTGGAAAAAAACTACGAAATTGCAGCACCGGCAGAAGCAATTCAAGATAAGATCATACAGCTATACGAGAATCACCTCTGGCCGATCTGGGACTCTGAAGATACAAGCATTGTTTTTTTACCCCTTGAAAATGGCACCGGCTATTCTTGGGAAGGTCCAACTGTAGGTATTGGTGAATGCATTTATACTTTTGCTGTTAATTTTACCATACACGATTATATCTCATTTAATGGTCAAGAACTTGCAGAAACTATTTGGCGTATTGATGGCACTGATCCTGTCGTATTGAATTTTAGTATTATGATCAATGCCGGAAAAAACATTAGCACTCGTTGGACAAATCTCTTTATGAACCACATGATCGGTGATGAGATCGATAAGCTGATAAAAGAAATTCAAACAACTGTTG
Organism: uncultured bacterium; assembly: GCA_964438445.1. Lineage (GTDB taxonomy): Bacteria > Fidelibacterota > Fidelibacteria > Fidelibacterales > Fidelibacteraceae > M50B103. The sequence goes on from CAYTLV010000312.1 coordinate 1,931, forward strand.
AAATACCGGATTAAATAATAACACCATATTTTATATAGGTGTCACATGCCCAAAAAAATATTTTTGTCGCGCATTATTCCAAATGCCGGAATTGAATTATTAAATAATTCAGAATTTCAGATAGATATCCTTGATGCAAAAAAACCACTGTCCCCCGAAGCATTGCGCCTACGTGTTAAAGATGT
>CAYTLV010000313.1:0-2115 GCA_964438445.1 uncultured bacterium
GATGATGATATCCCGTTTTGATATAAAATAACTTAATATCACAATAGGTGGAAATGGTTTCCGTCTATTCACAATGTTAGCCAGCAAAGACGGAGATTGATTTGAAACCTTATTACGAAACGAAATTAGGCAAATTATATCATGGTGATTGCCTTGACATTTTGCCACAACTTGAGCCGGTTGATTTGGTGCTGACTGATCCTCCGTATGGGATGAATAATAATGTGGACAGTAGCCGGTTTAGTGGCGGGACTGCTGGGCATATTGCACAGCGTGGGAATGGTGGAAGATTTAAAGAAAATATTATCGGTGATGATAAACCATTCAACCCTGAACATTTGCTAAATTTCAAAAAGGTAATTTTATGGGGGGCAAATCATTTTTCTAAAAAATTATCAGTCGGAACTACATTGGTGTGGATTAAAAAACAAGATTCTGGCTTTGGGGCTTTTTTGTCTGATGCGGAGATAGGTTGGATGAATACTGGACACGGTGTCTATTGTTTTAAGGATTTATCTTTACTCTCAACTACCCGTGATCGGTTACACCCAAACCAAAAACCGATCCCACTTTTAATGTGGTGTATCGAAAAAGCTAAAATTGACGGAGTGATTTGTGACCCATATTCAGGATCGGGCAGTACGTTGGTGGCATGTGAAAGATTAAACCGCAAATGGATAGGGTGCGAAATTTCAGAAAAGTATTGTGAGATAATCGCCAAAAGGCTTGAACAAGAAACCAGCCAGTTAAAGTTGTTTGCTGGCTAACCAAACGCTGGAAATGACGGCAAACGAACGCCGCTTTTCAGCTCAAACGTTATGCTTCATGGAGGATTGATGAAAATCATAGAAGAAATAAACAAAACTCGTGAATACTTGGATTATATTGAAGAACACGTCCTAAACGTCAAAAAAGCATGGGAAGAATTAAAGCTCAAATGTAAAGATATGCGTTTTATTTGGGATGATTTCTATTATTTTTCAATTGATACAGAAATTGAACATCATGATTTATCTAAAATGTCAGAGCATGAATTTATCCAGTACCGGAAAGCGTTTTACCCAACAAAATCAGATCCGAAATATGATATGTCGTCAGCATGGGAACACCATAAAGAAAAAAATCCACATCATTGGGAAAATTGGACCACTATTAAAAACAGACAGCACCCGAACGACTGGGAAGTTCATTGTGTCCATATGATCTGTGATTGGATGGCAATGGGGTATAAATTCGGGGATACTGCAAAGAAATATTATGAGAAAAACAAAGAGAAAATCGAAATACCTAAAGAAATTATTCCGTTTATGTATGAAATATTTAATAGGATTGAAGCATAACAACAAAATAAACTCGGACACCAAAAAGCGGTGCCGGTTATTTAAGCGTTAGCCTACCAATAACCAAAAAAGAGGAGAACAAAATGCTACCGGAAGAAAAATTGTACGTTGGATGTAAAATTATCGGAGCTTACCCATTGAGTGAGTGTAATTTTTTGAGACTTGAAAAAGGAGAGGACGTATCAAACCGGGACGACCGGCACGGGTATGTAGTTAAGTACCCTGATGGGTATGTTTCGTGGTCGCCAAAAGCGGTTTTTGAAAATGCTTACCGAGAAGTGACCGCTTCTGAAAAAAGCCTTGCGAATATTGGCTAACAAATCGTTGCTCATTGACCGGAAAAGCGGTGTCGGTTCTGTGGCCGCTTCACTTAATCGCTCGCTTTTCCGTCAAGAGAACTCAAACGTTATACATCAGGAGGGTAGATGAAAACTATATTAGCTTTTTTCGGGTATGTAAAAATTCCGCAGGCCGCAGTACAACTAAGCTTTGAGCAGGAAGTGTTTCTTGAAAAACTCCAAAAATTGTATGACGAAAAATCACAGGGTAATTTTTTGTTTGCACACCATCTCAAAATACAAAAAACACTAACATTGTTTTTACGATCAGGCCGATTGGATATATAACCTGTCATTGCATCGGATCGCGTACCGCGACCGCCTCACAGCCCCAGAATCGAACGATCTCAGGTTTCCGGTATGATGGTATGGGTTATTTTATTTAATATTTTGATCCCTTCAATGTTTTGTTCATATATGCCATTCTTACAGCATTA
>CAYTLV010000314.1:0-2097 GCA_964438445.1 uncultured bacterium
CTTCACATGAAGTACGGATTCAATAGATTTATTTAATAATTCTGAATACTTGACCATATTTTTCCCATCATCAGTTTCATCGTTAAATAGTTCATAAACATCCTTTATGGCGTCACTATTGCCCTTACAGAGCGAACGAAGGATATCCAGCGTATTTTTTACATTGAGATGATTTGATGCAACTTTTCCCTCTACGGTTATATACACCAAGTAAAAAGGGTGAAGCTGATTGGTTTTATCAATATTTACTTCGTTGTTTATATTCTTTAAGACAAAAATAACCCCTTCTTCGATTCCTCGCGCTATGTCCTTCTTGCAAACCGAGTGCATTCCATTTGCAACACTTGCAAGGCTTCCATTCTGTTTAATGTAGTTCATTAAATCCATGCGAAAGTCGGTTAATCCTAAGTCGGTTATTGAAACCCCCGAACCCATATCTTCAATATCAACAACCTCTTCCTGCAATTTCTCCAGCTGCTTCTTTCTGAACAGTAAATCCGACGATTTGTTGGTAAGAACATTATCTTCACCGGTTGCTGTCGCATCAACCATAAACATCTTGCTTTCAACTCTGTTTTTCAGATTAATATAGTCATCAAGGGATAATTGAGGCCAAAAATTAATAAGCTGAATATCTTTGTTAGTCGATCCTATCCTATCAATACGGCCAAACCGCTGGATAATACGTACCGGATTCCAATGTATGTCATAATTGATAAGCGTGTCGCAATCTTGTAGATTTTGGCCCTCGGAAATACAATCCGTAGCAATTAAAACATCTATCTCAGGAGCAGCTTTATCCCTCCGCTCTTTGGATCGGGGTGAAAAATTAATCAGGATATTATTAAAATTGTTATGCAATTTCAGCGTTGTCTGGTTTTCATCTGAGCCGGTCAGCTTGGCGGTTTCCAGATTTAGCGTTTTATTGTATCCGGCAAGATTCTCGTATAAATAATTCACTGTGTCCGCAAAAGCACTAAATATCAGGATTTTCCGATTTCCCGGATTTATAGGATCTTGGATTTTGCTTTTGACAAACGCCTTCAAATCTCTGAGCTTTGTATCATGCTCAGGCGTTACCTTCTCCATCTCTCTAAATACTGCTTTGGCGATAAGAACATCAGCCTCCAAATCCTGCTTCCATCCAGAAGTGTTCATGTCCTCCAAATTGACTTTAACTTTTCCTCCGACACTAAATTCATCATTCAACCAGTCGTCGCTGTTGGCATCCAGATTGATGTCATCAAACTGAGTAGATTCGACTGAAGTTTGAACGCCGGTCTTTTCAAACGCTTTGATTTTATCAATGATCCGCTCAATCTCTTTTATGAATTTACCGAGGGTGATCCTAAATGAATCAACTGAGCTCTCCAATCTTTTAAGGAAATTTACTCTCATAAGAGTTTGGAGGTTTCTTTCCCTATGAACCTGTTTGAAACTTACCTTCTCATTGACGTTCGTATCATAGATATCGCTGTAAAATTGCCGTTTATTGTCCAGTATGTACTCAGTGGGTGAGTATATAGACATTGATAATTTCGAGAGTTCCTTATAGAGTTCTGATATTTCAATAAACCCTTCAAGGTCTGTTATATCGGCATGATGGGTAATCGGCTTTAACCTGTTAGGGAATTTCCCGATCTTATTGATGTCATAATACTTCTCTATATGTTTTCTGCTTCTGGCTATTGTGACGCTATCAAGTAGTTTGAAGAAATCAAAATTCGCGTTAAGCCGCTTCAATAGATTTTGACTGGTCCTTTCTTCTACCGGCAGTTTAGACCACTCGTTAAAGATCCTCTGAGCATTGGTCAAAATAGTTTCGATTGATTTATCCGCATCCATTCTTCCATCGGCTACGCCTGTTTCACCTTCACAAGCCAAAGCGATCTGATTCTTTAGATCAGTGAACCTGTTATTGACCGGAGTTGCTGAGAGCATAAGAACCTTCGTCTTAACACCTGCTTTCATGACATCATTGAGAAGTCTTTGGTATCGGGTTACCCTATCTTTTCGTGGATCATTATTCCTGAAATTATGAGATTCATCAATGACAACTAAATCATAATTACCCCAGTTTATTCTGGATAGATCAAT
>CAYTLV010000315.1:0-2083 GCA_964438445.1 uncultured bacterium
AAAAAAAGTGAATATTCGAATTCGATATTCACTTCGATTGTTCATGATTCGCTATTTACCTCGCTTGTTCGAATGCTCGAATGTTCATGATTCGATATTACTTCGCCTGTTCATGATTCGATATTCAGTTTATTTTATCCATAAAATCGGTTGTCTAACTGGAAATTCGCTTCCTTTAGGTTCTTCGTACTGCAGATCCCGCCATAATTCAAGATAACGGGTATTATCATAGGCTTTTCCTGCAAAGAGCAGTGATAGGAATCGACCATCATAATTGCCCATCGTTTTAAGTTCATTATTCAGGATACCGGAATAGAGATAATTAATTAGATCTCCAACTCGTTTTCCGGTATAGTAGCCTTCCTTCCACGGATCCAGATCGCGATCCTTCAAAAGCGCGGCTTCAAGAGCCAGCATATCGCCCATAAGGAAAATATTATATTCCAATTTTCTGTTCCAAGCAGGGTTAAAATAGAATGAATTGTCTTTCAGTACAAATACTAAAGTATGTTGTCGAAAATAATCGAGAGAATTTGCCATTAGCTCGTCATCATCCAAATGTTTAGCAATGGCACTTAATTGCAATAGCCATGCAGTAGAGTAATTATCTTTTCTATTCATTAAATATTCGCTGTTATCCCCAAATTCAAGAAAATGCTCATACTCATTAAGCCAAGTATTGATGGTATTCCTTTCTTTCTCACTAAGAAAATCTCCAAGATATTGAAGAGATTGAATGATCTCAACAAGCGGTAAACCTTCAATAATACCCACTGCACGTCCTTTAGTGCGGTTTGGTATAGCTTGTGAATAATTTAAATGAGGCACCATACTCGTAGTCGGATCAATGAACCAGGCTTTTAAATGTTCAACCGCTTTTAGGGCGTATCCTTTCTTAGCACTCACCAAATATGCTGCCGTAAGTCCCGGGACTATTTCTCCTAGACGCTCAAGCAATTCCTTATGTACCGTAAAGGCTTCAGGATTTTCTTCACCTTCCTTGATCATATAAGGTAAATCGGGGGCATCAGGTTTTGGCCACCATGTTTTTCCTTCGGAATAATAATCGTTTTTACTGCCCGGAGAACGGTCTGATGAGTGCTCAGTCAAGGGGATGACCGGTTCATTGATATATTTTTCAGCAAAATGCAATATTCTTTCCGTGTCAAAATCTTTAACATCAATATCTTTTGAAATGGTAAAAGATATGGGAATTGCAACGCGTACCGGACGTTTTTTACCCTCAAGTATATAGGGATGAAAGCGTTGTTTCTCAAGGGCACAAATTGCCGCTTCATTCAAAAATTCACTTCCTCCAATAATCTTGCATTCAAGAACAGATCCCGATGTATCAACATAGGCAAGAATGGTAACAATACCCTCGATCCCTTTATTTAATGCATATTCCGGATATTCAATGGCATTTAATAAAGCTTCTTTTCCGCCTATCATGCGGAGTTTTGCGTCATTATCTGAGATTTCCAGAGGAGCTGTTGCGCAGGAGATTAGAATAAGAAGACTTAAAATATAAAGGATGGTCTTTTTCATAATGATATCCTTTTTCTTGTTTAAATTAATTTTAGGGGAAAATGAAGTGTTTGACAAGAAGAATCTACATGACCCATATGTACGGAACGGTTTCAAACCGTTCCGTACTTTCATTATTTCTTTGCTCTTATCAAATTATATCATATTTTTACCCATGAATAATATCACACCCAACATCCGCGTCCGTTTCGCCCCCAGCCCTACCGGTCATCTTCATATCGGCGGAGTTCGGACAGCACTGTTTAACTATCTTTATGCTCGTCAAATGGGCGGAACTTATTGCCTTCGTATCGAAGATACCGATAAGGAGCGTTCTACAGATGCCAATATGCAGGAAATTCTCTCTGCTTTGGACTGGTTGGGACTTTCTGCCGATGAAGAGCCCGTGATCCAAAGTGAGCATAGTCAAGAACATCTTGAGGCGGCTGATCAGCTTCTACGCGAAGGTAAAGCTTATCGTTGTTTCTGCACAAAAGAGATACTTGAAGCCGATAAAACAAAAGCTGAAAGTGAAAAACGAGCCTATCGTTACAGC
>CAYTLV010000316.1:0-2077 GCA_964438445.1 uncultured bacterium
CAATTGATTTTCAGTTGTATCCATCATAGTTTTGAATGCTTTTTCAGTTGCTCCGGTAGAATTGGTTATCTCGTCCAGGGTTTTTTTATAGTTTTCCCCTTCGTTTGTCATTACTGCCAGTAACCCGATCAATCCCCGGACATTAGGGAATAATTCCATTAAAGCTTCCTTCTGTCCTTTAGTTGCAGTTGACATTTGATCTAACATATACCAGAGTCCCTTTGTTTTTAGGGTAGTTACATCAAATTCAATACCTAATTCTTTTGCCTTTTCCGCCGCCTGACTCCCTTCTTTTGAAGCACGAAGCAAAGCAGTAACAAATCCCCTTATTCCTGTAGAAACAATATGTGGTTGTATTTTTTTAACAGCTTCAGCATAAAAAGCACCTAGATCATTGAATTGCATACCTGCTTCTGCAGCAAGTCCGGTAACCATAGATAGAGTGGGACCAAGTTCTTCCATTTTAACCTTTCCAAGTCGTACTATGGTAAATAATTTATCGGATATATCGGCGGCAGTTCCGGCGGCTTCACCGTAAGCATTTAGAACATATGTCAAAACATCTGCGGCGGTGAAGGTATCAGTTACAGAGGCAACAGCAAGCTCAGTAGAGGTTCGTAATATATCCATAGCTTCTGCCCCATCATACCCAGCAGAAATAATTTGATAGAGAGCTTTGGTAAGTTTTTGGGCAGTATCCGGAACGGTCTTGGACATATTTACAATTTCTTGGGAGATTCCTTCGAAGTTATTTTGAACAGCTTTCGAAATGGTCTGAACTTCTTTCATTGCAGTTTCAAATTCTTTAGAGAAATTATAAGCTTGCTTAGATATTTTTGTAAAAATTAATGCAGATCCAATAGCTAACCCAGCAAAAACGTCCATACGCGTAATAGATTTTGAAAGTCCGGCCAGTATACCTTTAGCTTGTGTAGAACCGGCAATAAGGCCTGCATTATTTATTCCGGTTTTCCAGAATAATGAAGATGAGCCGCTGACATCTAAAGCCATATTACTTTACCTCAACTAATTAGATTTTTACTCGCATTCTTTTGATTGAATATATCCCACCTTAACGGTAGACGATTGATATTTAGTCTAACCCCTTCATTAATGTAATCCCCGGCTTTTCCGTAATGTTTATTCTCAAATTCGTATAATGCCAACCAATTCAGTATTTCGGGAATTACTATTTTTACATTATTAACTAATAAATCCTCGTATAAACTACCTTTTGTATTTATAATATTGATTGCACTTTCATAATAATCTTTTGCTTTTTCATTATCCTTACCGGTCCAGTAATTCCCCAGCATAAGATATATCGGGGTGATTCTACTTGAGTAATGGCAGGCTTCCCGTTCCATCTTTTCAGCATTTTTTATATCATCAAGTTCCAAATAAGCGCCAACTAAATTGACGAGTACCTCTAAAAAGGCACTCCAACCTTCGTTATATTTTGCCTTCCTCATTTGTTTTACCCATATCTTTCCATATTTTATGGTATTTTTGAAATCTCTCATCACATAATAATTTTTGACTAAATGAGTCAAATTATGCAGATTATCCGGATGTTCTTTGTATTCCTTTTGAAGCATAGGCAAACTACGCTCCATTTTCTTGTCGAATAATTTCTCGCCCTTTTTGCCCTGAAATACATAGCCATAATGATTGAATATTATATGAGGAGCAAAAAGATAAGGAGCTTTCACGATGGGTTTATTATGTACAGTTTGCTCGTAATGAAAGTTACCATCATTTACAAATAGCCGGGGTTGTAACATTTCTGAATATTGCTTCAAATCCCGGGCATAGTAGTTAAACAATTTTATAAATACCGTTGGCTCTTTTTGATTCGGGTTCAGGATTATATCTTCTAAGAAATATAGGCATTCCTGTTTGAGTTCTTCGTCTGCATCGATGATAAGGATTTTATCTCCGGTTGCTTTTTTGATTCCGTAATTACGCGCCTTACTAAAATTCCAGGGGATAAATTCTTTCTCGTATACCTTGTCAGTAAATTTTTTAGCAACTTGAATTGTTCTGTCCGTTGAACCGGTATCTACTATGATCAGTT
>CAYTLV010000317.1:0-2073 GCA_964438445.1 uncultured bacterium
AATATCTCAAATATTCATTGAGAATAAAATTTTATTGCATTAAGTTTAGCTGTTGTCAAATATACAATTAAAAGGAGATTCATAATGGCAGTCGTAGTAAATCATGATGTATGTGAAGGCATCGGCGAATGTGTTGAAGTGTGTCCGGTTGAAGCTTTGTCTTTAGTTGAAGGTAAAGCAGTGTGTGACGGGGATCTTTGTATCGATTGTTTGGCATGCATTGCCGCCTGCCCTGTTGAAGCTATTTCTGAAGGTTAAACAGGACCATACGAAACAAAAACGAGGGCAGATTATTCTGCCCTTTTGTATTTAGGAGTTAATATGTCTCAAGAAAACAAAAATCCTTTTGATCTTCAAAAGAAATTTAGGTATGCAAAAAACGTAATCGCTATTGCATCTGGTAAAGGCGGCGTGGGAAAATCTACAGTTGCCGCAAATTTAGCTTTATCATTAAAAGAAAAGGGGTTCTCAGTTGGCTTACTTGACCTAGATCTTTACGGACCAAGTGTACCTATAATGTTTGGTCAACATAAACCAACAGAATCCGTAAGCGAACAGGGTATTCTCCCTGCAGAGAAATATGGTATTCAACTGATGTCTCTCGGTTTTTTCCTTGAAGCCAGTACTGCAGTAATCTGGCGTGGTCCTCTGGTCATTAAAGCAGTTGATCAATTGCTTAATGAAGTATTCTGGAAACAAATGGATTATCTTGTTATAGATCTTCCCCCGGGAACCGGTGATATTCAGTTAAGTCTTGTGCAAAAGATCGTTTTAACCGGTGCTGTTATTGTTACTACACCTCAGGATTTGGCTTTGGCAGACGTAAAACGCGGAATCAGCATGTTTGAAAAAGTCAAGGTTCCTATTTTGGGTATTGTTGAAAATATGAGTTACTTCCAGTGTCCCGAATGTGGTCATAAATCTTATATCTTTGGACAAAATGGCGGTATGAAAGAAAGTGAACGCTCGAAGGTCGATTATCTGGGCGAAGTACCGCTAAATGAAGATATCATGAGCGCAGCCGATACCGGATGTCCCATCGTAGAAAGCAAACCGGGCAGTCCCGAAAGCAAATACTATATGGATATTGCAGATAAGCTGGTTGAGAAGATAAAATAAAAAGCTTAATACTATGAGATAAATGTATGGGAGGCTCTGGAGCCTCCCTTTTTAAGTTTCGGGCGACTCGAGAGTCGCCCATACATTAACATTGTTAGTCCTGATGGCCACACGCCGTGGCGTGTCTCAATAATTCAAAACAATTTTAATTGATCTTTTGAAACAGGCAATTCAACATCAAATTCTTTTATAAATGAAATAAATTCTTCTTCGTTCATGATCTTAACACCAAGTTCTTTTGCTTTTTCAAGCTTTGAACCCGACGATTCCCCCGAAACCAGATAATCGGTCTTTGCAGACACGCTTTCGGATGCTTTTGCACCTAGATCACGTACCAGATCTTTTGCCATATCGCGTGTTATCTTTTCAAGACTTCCTGTAAATACGAATATTTTACCCTTTAAGGGTTGTTCACCCGTTTTACCGGCTTTAGGATTAATTCCATGTACCTTCAGGACCTCGATCATTTTCCGATTATCAGTGTCATTTGCAAATGATATAATACTCTCTGCAACGATCTCACCAATATCGTCAATATTGATCAGAGTTTCTTGATCTGTTGTAAATAGTTTATTCAATGATCCGAAATTCTCAGCTAATACTCTTGCTAAATATTCACCCACATTCGGTATGCCAAGAGCATATATCACATTAGAAAGTGAACGTTTTTTTGAAGCCTTAATAGATTTCAATAAATTATTGACTGACTTTTCTCCAAATCGCTCAAGTGCTATAAGGTCTTTGAATTGCAAATTATATAGATCTGCCACGGAAGTGATAAGTCCTTCATCTACCAATTGATCGACGATTTTCTCACCCATTCCATCAATATTCATAGCACGTTTGGATACATAATGTTCAATACCTGTCTTGAGTTGTGCCGGGCAATCACGATGCACACATTTCACGGCAACACCACCCTCAACTCTCTGGACTTTCGCACCACACACCGGG
>CAYTLV010000318.1:0-2070 GCA_964438445.1 uncultured bacterium
TCTGTAAACCGGCCCATAATATACGAGGATCACCTTCTTTTGGAAACTGTCCCAATTCACTAAGCTGAAGTTGAAAAGGCTCAACACCCTCTATAATACGTTTGAATTCATCTCTAACTTTATCCATCAACCAATCCGGAGTATCACCAAGAAATTTTAATGTTATATGCAAGAGCTCAGGATCGGTCCATTTTATACCTTCTGAAACCGGCTCGAGCAATGTCTGCGCCCGTTTTAAATGTTCTTTAACAGAATCCGGTAGCGGTATTGCAATAAAAGTTCTTTTATCTGCCATTTGATATCCCCTTTGAATTATTCGTCGTCAATTAGAGCCAATCGAACACGGTTAAGAGCTGCACGAGCCGCATATTCCTTGTTCTTTATTCGCCCTCTGTCGAAATTTATTTTTTGTATATGAATTCTTTCTTTATAAGCAACGGCAAGATAGACCAAACCAAGCGGTTTACCGGGCGTAGCACCATCAGGACCTGCTATCCCACTGACCCCGATGGTGATATCCGCTCCGGTTTTATTTTTTAAGCCTTTTACCATGGCTTCCACAGTTTCTATACTTACTGCACCCTGTTCTTTAAGGATATGGGAATCAACTCCCAGCAATTTGCTTTTTGCTTCATTGCTATAAACGATATAACCTTCTTTGAAAACTGCAGAGGAACCGGGCACATTAGTGATCATATCGGCAATAGATCCTCCGGTGCATGATTCTGCAACAGAGATGATCAAACCCTTATCTTTACATAAATTCACCACGATCTCCGCAATGGATTTACCTTCTAACGAATAAACCGAATTGCCGAGCAGATCTTGTATTTTCTCTTGAGCTTTTTCCACTTTGAGTTTATCGTTACCACCCAGTCGAATAGTGATCCCTCTTACAGAAGGATAATACCCGATACTCATTTTCTGCTCAATATCCGGCATCACGTCCATAATACGGTCAGCGATCTCAGATTCGGGTAAACCGAAAGTGTTGATCTGTAATTCTGAGGTCAAGACTTTAAAATACTTCGCCAATTCAGGCAAGATACTGTCCTTCATCATACCCTGCATTTCATAAGGAACACCCGGCATGACATAATATTTTTTTTCATTTTTTCGGAAGATCATTCCGCTGGCTGTCCCCATCTTATTTATAATGCGTTCGGCATTACTGGGAATAACGGCTTGGCCTTTATTTCTTTCAGACGGCACTTTTCCCCGTTTTGCAAAGAAAGCTTCCACCCTTTGATAGGCTTCTACTGAAAACTTCAGCTGTCCGCCAAAATATGAGGTGATCACCGCTTTTGTGCGGTCATCTTCTGTCGGACCGAGCCCACCGGTAATAAATATGTAATTCGTCCCTGTTTCAACATGATCCAGAGCATTTATGATGGCTTCTTTTTCATCGGCAATCACAACATGTTTTACAACTTTCACACCGATCTTTTTCAATTCCATACTCATCCATGTGGCATTCGTATTGAGAGTATGTCCGGCAAGAAGTTCGTCGCCAATGTTGATGATCTCGGCATGAAATTGATTGTTATGTTTCATAGTACATTGTAGAGACAAGGCAATGCCTTGTCTCTACCCCATTAATTTAAAAATATTTTCCATATTGTAAATGTTATCACCCAACTCGGCACCGCAGCCAGCACATCGTCCAGCATGATACCTGTTGCACCTGGAAGCTTTTCAGCTTTTCTAATTAGCCAAGGTTTAAAAATATCAAATACTCTGAACATCGAAAAGGCAATTAAAACGACCCAAATGTTACCTTTAGGTAGGGCGATCAGAGATAGCCACATGCCCGCGACTTCATCCATTACGAACCATTTTGGATCTTTGATGTCTTTATGGCGGACCAGATCATATCCGGCAAGCAATCCGATTAGCAACAAAACAAAAAATATCTCAATATCCCAAATATACTTGATCTCAACAGAAGTAGCCAAAACATAGGCGATTGCTGCCGTCACAAGCGATGCGATTGTTCCGGGAAACAAAGGAAAATACCCGACTCCCAGAAAGGAAGCGATCATCTTTGAGAACCAGCGGGGTTTAATTTTT
>CAYTLV010000319.1:0-2068 GCA_964438445.1 uncultured bacterium
CATTAAGATGCCTCCTTTATCTTAGTTTTCATTTCTTCTTCATGAACGGAAGGGTCCCATTCTTTAATAACAAATCCTTGAGGAGGTTTGTTTAACCATCCGAGTGGGTTGTTCCTGATCTTACAAAGGTCAAAATAACTACATTGTTGGAAGTATTTTGTGCAAGCATAACCTTGATGACGATGAAAGCAATTCAACATATCAACGGGTTTTGTAAATTCTTCCTTATCCTGATTAAATTGATCGATATCCAGAAGGATATTCTGCATATGATATACAAGGTCATGAAGGAAGTTATCAATATTATTTTGAGTTTTGGTATATTCGAATATATGGAAGTTAATTTGAGATTTCTGACAGATAGCAATACGGTATCTCATGGTGGCAAGTTGATCGTAGTATAATTGTCCTGCAGTAAGATACCCGAGAGTTTGGTATGACATATCATAACCGAAACTTGTAGCTTTAGTTATGTATTTTGCAGATTTGTGATCATCAATTAAAAGCTTCCCTTTATGGTTTTTCATTACTAAATCCATCCGGCCAATATATAAAGGTAAGCCAGGACAAAGGAGTGAAAGGTCTATTGCAAATCCAGATTCCACAGCGAGAATTGTATATCTTGAATCAATCTTCATATAACGAGAAAAGTATTCAAAATACATATTTGCTGCATTACCAGGAGATTTCGGAAAGGAGGTTTCTTCAGTGAAATGAGGCTCGCCTTCAATTGACCAGAGAAGGTTGAATGATACTCGAGCAAGTTCAGTAGCATCATAAATGGTAAGGGAGTTTGGATCATTCATTAGTTGAATATAAACTACTTCCAAGCCATAATGCCAACAAGAACCGAAGATTAGGTCAAGTTTTGGACGGGATGATTTTAAGTGCATTATGTATTTAAACATGAATGCACGAGGGCAATCGATGTATTCGGTAAGAGAGGAATAATCTATTTTCTCGTTGAAGTTCATGAGATTATGAGTCTATGTATATTGAGTTTATGAGATATAAAGCGCCAATTGTTCTTCCAGTCTCTCTCTCACAATCTTCAAGCATATAGTTAATTGCGGAAAAGAGTTCTTTTTCCCGGTTGATGATTTTTTGCATAATGGTAGGACGGATATCAATTCCATTAGCATAAAGTTTCTCCTGCATTTGCTTGTTTTCGTATTCAAGGTCAGGGTTGGGATCAACTGTTTTAGTAAGTTCTTGTCTTAATGTGGCGATGATTTTTTCTAATTCTTCTTTTGTTTCTTTAGGCATTAGTTTTTCTCCTTTATTAGGGTTGTTAATAACTTCTTTATCTTATTTAGAGACTTTATGATTTAAAATCTCTAAATAAAATCCGGGTCGAAATATTTATATGAACTACAAACAAAGTCAAATATTGATAGTCAATAATCTCGACCCGGATATTCTTAATTACTTAGCTAACTAATTAATAAATCTACCCTTTGGTAGCAGCCAGTTCTTTTTTCTTAGCCTTGATGGCCGCCATAATGGCATCAAGATCATCTTCAGAACTAAGGCCAGAGATAGATTCAATGGCTTTTTCTTCGTCAGATTTACGAATACGAATTACTGGAACCCAGGCGATGAGCTTCTCTGCTTCGGCAAAAACTGCTTCATCAGTGTTTTCCAAATCCCCGTTATCATCCAACTTGGTGAGCATGTTACGGATCTTCGCCCGATAATCAACAGTAAGTTGGGCCATGATCTTTGCGAGGCAAATATCTGCACCGATCAGACCGGCCAGGTCTTCCAGAGTCTCTGCTTGCAAGACATTCGGGCATGGTGTGGTAATGGTGCGATCTTCTTTCTTAAGATCTGGGGCGAATTTTCCTACGGTAGTGATTTGATCCATTTTACGATTCTCCTAATTAGTGGTTTTTGAACCAAGACGGTTCCGATCTACTTGAAAGCAACAAATGTTGTTTTCTGTTACTTTGAATTATGATTGTATAATAGCACAAAGGGTTTGTAAAGTCAAGGACAGTCTTTAAAAAAGTTTTTTATTTTTTAGGTGAAAGAATGTTAAAAATTCTCAACTATTGTTATGATTCCT
>CAYTLV010000320.1:0-2062 GCA_964438445.1 uncultured bacterium
TTGCCATTTGCTCCGGCGATAACTGAAATATAAAACCGCCTGCCGTTACAAATTCACGGCTTACATTCATCGAGCTATATTCTGCATAAATTGTTTCATCTTTATTATCTTCCAGGTATTGAATAAGTCGCTTGATATATAAATCAATCTTCTCCTGTATGGCTCCGCGTATCTTTGCAATTTCCTCCACCGGAACAGCTTGCCTCCCCTGTCCGGGTATCCTTGCAACACCGGCGCCACCGATTTCATAAAACACATCAGGAAGGATATAATACTTTACCCATTGCGCTATAATTGGGGTTAGGTAAGTATCTATCAAAGTATCATACGTGGATGTTTCGGCAACAACAACAGCCAGCACAACTTCATAAAAATCATCACCCAGGATTTCCCGGATATGGGTTTCCTGTATAGATTCAAGTGTCCCATCTGGAACCTTTGCGGTTATACTTGTGACATCTCTGTTAAATGCCGCTGTTACCGCCGCTGTTGGAGTTATGAATTGTGCCATTTATATAATAATCTTGTTGTGATATATCGTTTTCATCGTAGTCCATGCCCTTATCTCTTCTCACTTCCCATATCCTTTTAAAGTCATGTTCCTTTAGTGGTGATTCGTTTACAAAATCGAAATCAATTTCCCTTTTTGTACATTGTCGCCATATCTTTTGAATCAGTTTTTTATACCCATCCTGATAGGGCTTTATCGCCGTAGCAAGTGCAACCTGGTATTCATTCAATATCCTTTGTGTATCAAAGCCCGTGTTATCGGGTAATGAGGTGAGTGCCCTGTACCATCCATGTGATACAAGTATATCCTGAAGGGATTGAGTATGTAATTGCATCCAGCTTCCATCTGCGTTATCCTTCACCTGTATAAATTCCGGCTTTGCACCCTTATCATCACCATATCCCTTTGCCACTGTTGCTACCATTGCGCCGCCCTGTTTTCCTTCGCCTCTATGCTGTGTGTTTATTTGCTTGATTACCTCGGCACCCTCTGTCTCACCAGCTACGGGAACGAAGATTATACCGTCAATGGAAAAGCCATTTTCAAGGCGTGATAAATTCCACTTGTTAGTTTTGAGGTCGATCTTCACACTATCCTGCCCTGCTATCCAGGTGGGGAGTCCGTACTTGGTAAATTCCGGTTCATAGCGGAAATGGTGATACACAGAACGAAATACCGTCACACCCGCGACGCTATTCCTAGTCCATTTGGGATATAGTGGTAATATTTTTACACCTTTATCTGACATACCCATGAAGTTGGACCAGTCGGGGTGTATGATTACCCTTTCCTTTTTTCTTTCCTTACGTACCTTAGTGAAGTCAATGTGATTGAGATATACAAAGGACTTCATATCTGTGATCACCTCAATGAAATTATTACCTCCTGTTTGGTCATCACGGATCAGTTTTTTCACTACCTCATGTAATGATTCACCATCGTTATTTGCCCTCTCAATAAAGTTTTTTTGTATGTCAGTATCTTCGCTGGTAATCTCCTTACCGGGTAGGTAATTCATTTTACCATTTATGACGCCGCGATGGTTTGGGGAGGTGCGGGAAAATAGGGCAAGGGATTGTGGAAATAGGTTATCCGAACCAAAGGGAACAAATGCTTTTGTGTCCCATAAATTAGTTTTAAAGGGCTGCGGGTTTCTATCCACAACTTTATAATTTAGTGTAGTTCCTAGCGTTTTCTTGTCCACCTTTATAGAGTTATTAGGTTAAAAGAGAAAAGGGAGTTGGAGGCGTTCCCCCACCCCCCTTTTTGAAGTATATATAAAACTACTACTGAACGGAGTCGTCTTTGGTGGCGCTTTCTTTGGGCTTTTTGACCTTCTGGACGCCAGGGTATTCAATATCGTAAAGCATAAGTAATTCCTCCGGTGTGGCATCATCCAGCACTATCCTTCTGCTATGCCCGTCTTTACACATTCCGGCAACTACTATGTCTTTATTTTTGTATGATCTTTTAATTTCAATCATGATGATATAGATTAGGAGTCTGTAATAAATGCTGCTGTACCCGCTGCAATGGTGCCGCTGTTTACGG
>CAYTLV010000321.1:0-2060 GCA_964438445.1 uncultured bacterium
ATCTTTTGTTTTCCATTCACAATTACAGAATTAATCTTAATATCTTTGATTGATCGACTCTTTAAAATATCCTCTTCCAAACAGACAAAATTAGCCAACTTCCCTTTTTCAATTGTACCGAATCTATTTTCATCAGCTGATAGAATAGCTGCATTTTTTGTATAGATCTCAATAGCTTGATATGGTGTAAGTTGTTCCTCTTCGTTATGGATCCTGGTTGCCGCGTCAATTCCCATTAAAGCATTCAGATCTGTAATGTACCAATCCGATCCACCTGTGAGAAGAATTCCTCTTTTATAAATCGAAGCGAGTCTGTTTGTTCGAGAAGTTCTTTCCTTTCCTAATCTTTGTTCGTAAAGTCCATTCTCACCAGCCCATAATCTGTCGAACATTGGCTGCATTACTGTGCTCACATTTGCCTTAGCCATTCTATCCAGCATCGCATCGGAAGTCAGCTCATTATGAATTATCATGTGCTTTAAGTTTTTTGGATTTTCCAGCTGAACTGTTTCATAGCAATTCAGGATCTGGGAAATAGCTGCATCACCAATACAATGCACCGCAACTTGCAAATTATGTTTATGAGCTTTGCGAATATAATTTTGCCAGAACTCATCTGAACGATATAGGATACCGGATGTTTCCGGTTTATCCGAATAAGGTTCAAAAAAAGCAGCAGTATGTGAACCAATAGAACCATCTGCCAAAGTACATCCGCCAATTCTACGTGATCCAACTTTCAGAGCAATATCAACATCTGTAATTTGTGGATACAAAATAAATTCTATCGGAAAGAGCTGTAAGTTTTCTTTTATCAGGTTGTAATGTTTGATATCAGAATAAGCATCACCAATCATTGTATGAACAGCAGTAATTCCATTTTGGAGTGCAATGTTTGCAGCTTGGTGATAGGCTTGTAAAATTGCTTCATCGGTTAAATTCCGATGAAACCAGTTTGATGCATTTCCATTTGCCCGTTTAAACAGATAACCATCAAAATCTGCTGGAAGCGGCTCTTCCCAATCTATCATTTTTGCTGCTCTGGAATTTATTACACAACTATGCCCATCAACCCTTCTCAAAATAAGCGGAATATCAGGAAAGATTTTATCAAGTTCATCTTTCGTTGGAAATCTTTTTTCTTCAATGCTATTCTCATCAAAATGGAAGGCAAAGATCTTGCCGCTAACAGGTTTTGTTTTGGTTAAGATATCAAAAACTTCGCTAAGATTTGTTACATTTTCCAGGTTTGCACTTAAACTATAAAGTCCACCTTCAAATGAATGAGTATGTGTATCAATAAACCCAGGATAGACAAATTTGCCTTTGAGATCGATCTTTTCAACACTTTCAATTATTGGAGTCTTTAAATATGTTTCTTTAATAATTCCTTTGTCATCCACTAATACTGATGTTGCAGTGTTGCCTTCACTTTTCATTGTAAGGAACCTGGCATTATGGAATAATTTCATATCACTTCCTTTATATCAACGAACTAATAAACCTTGCGGATGGTTGTAAATCTCCGCAATGGTCGAAGATATACTTGCAAACTTTACTTTTACAACCATTGCGAAGGTCTCATTCCTTAACCATTAGGCAAGCAAGAGAATTCCAGTATCGTTTTGCTTACAAAGCCGATACATCATTCGCAAGGTTGTTATCCTTGCTTCAGAAAATCAATACCTGTATTCTGGTGTGCACGTTTTAGCAATTCTGCACTAATTCTATTATGATCTTTAATTAATTGTTTATGATCGAGACTTGTTTGTCCATTTTTTATTTGTAATTTGCCGTTGATGATCAAGTGATCTACTGGTCGCATTCGTTGAGTAAAAACAAGTGCAGCCAGCGGATCAGACAATGAACCGGCATATTCCAGATGATCAAGAGAGAACATAGCAATATCAGCTTGTTTTCCTACGGATAATTCTCCAATGTCATCCCTGCCAAGAGCCGCTGCACCTCCTCGAGTTGCAATGCGTAGAACTTCTCGTGCAGTTAACCAGAATTCAGGTTTTCTTAATCGACTAATCAACATTGCTTGTCTGATCTCAGAT
>CAYTLV010000322.1:0-2054 GCA_964438445.1 uncultured bacterium
TTCTTGAGATCGAAGCATAATAAAGGATAATTTTATGTTTTCACATTTACGTAAACCAAATTTTGAGCATTTTCAACAAACCTTGTTTAATAAGACAAACGATTACATTCCCCTTATTGAACTTGGGATACATCCGGATATGCGAAAAGCGATCATGGGCAAGCCTGTTACAAATGTAAAAGATGAGATCGCTTTTATGCGGAGCTTGGGGTATGATTTTATAAAAGTTCAACCGGGAATCCATATTGAGACCAATCGCTCCATCGCCAAAAATGCCAATGTTGCTACCGATAGATCATGGTCATCTGAACATGATGGTGTTGTTACCGACTGGGAATCATTTGAAAAATATAACTGGGCAAAAATTAGCGACCTTGATTACTCCCGACTTGAAGAAGCGGGAAAATTAATTCCCGACGATATGGGTATTGTCGGCCAATACGGTGATATTTACACAACCGTGTGGGAAATGATGGGATTTGAGAATTTTTCCATGAAAATGTATGAAGATCCAGAATTGATCAAAGCAATGTTCGACAAGATCGGCGGATTGGTCATGAGCATGTTTGAAACCATGGCAAGCATGGACCATGTAAAAGTTTTATGGTACAGCGATGACATCGCCTATTCGTCCGGCTTAATGGTAAGCCCTGACTTTGTTCGCGAATATCTCTTCCCCTATCTTAAGAGAATTGGAGAATTGGCGAAAAAACGTAATATACCTTTTATATACCATTCCGATGGTGTGTTGTATGACGTAATGCCGTACCTTATCGATGATATCGGTATAACCAGCCTGCATCCCGTTGAACCGCTTTCAATGGATATGGCTGAACTCAAAGATCGCGTAGGTGATAAACTTTGTCTTTGCGGCGGTATTGATGTAGATCAACTGTGCCGAGCTACTCCAGACGAGATCCGTGTTCTCACGAGAAAGTTCATTGAGATCGCAAGGGGACGCGGTGGTTGGTGCGCAGGCTCATCGAACTCTATTCCCGAGTATGTTAAAACGGAAAATTATTTGGCGATGATAGAGACGGTCCTTAAAGAAGGTAACTGGTAAACTATGCTTTATTGTCATCTCGACTGAAGCGGAGAGATCTCAAATTATTTAATAAGTTTTATTGTTTGAGATTTCTCCACTACATTCATCAGTCAATTGACTGATTCATTCCGGTCGAAATGACATTATAAATAACTGTGATTGTTATGATAAAAAAAATACAATCTAAATCGATCCTCTCACCCCTAAAGGGCAAAGGTTTTGACCCTTTTGGCATTTCTTATAACATGAATATCTATCGCGGTTGTCAGCATCAGTGCATTTATTGTGATTCGCGAAGCAATTGCTATCATATTGAGAATTTTGCAGATATCCTTATCAAAGAAAATGCCATTGATCTGCTAAAACAAGAACTCTCGGCAAAAAGAAAAAAATTGACCATTGGCACCGGGAGTATGAATGATCCTTATATGCCGATAGAAGAAGAGTTGGGATTAACACGACAAGCGCTTGAATTGATTTATCGATATCAATTCCCCGTACATATCATCACCAAGAGTAATATGGTTGTTCGCGATCTTGATATTTTACGAAGAATATCAAAAGTCTATACAGCAGTATCGTTTACCATTACAACAAATGACGATAAACTATCTCGTATCATAGAACCCGGAGCACCCGTTTCCTCAGAAAGGTTTGAAGCAATGAAGGTCCTTTCTGCCGCTGGAATATATACGGGGATCATTATATCCCCTGTTCTTCCCTGGATCACAGATTCTATTGAGAACATTACAGAATTGCTTCAACATGCACATCAAGTTGGAACCAAATATGCCCTAATGTGGCCGAGACTTACCCAGCGACATGGTCAAAGGGAATGGTTTTATGATCAACTTGATAAGCATTTTCCCGGTTTAAAAGAAAAATATATCGATCGATTCGGAAATACATATGAATGTGATTCACCTAATGCTGAAGATCTCAATAAAGCATACTATCGGGTTTGCAGCAAACTTCGCATCGCTACACAAATGAACTTTTATAAGCCGAT
>CAYTLV010000323.1:0-2030 GCA_964438445.1 uncultured bacterium
AAGCAGATAATTATGCACTGCGTGCAGAAGTTAAACTAGAAAAAATATATTACAAACGCGCGAACGACGAAGCATCCTGCTTCCGTTATCTCGCGAAATACCCGGAGGGAAAATACGTGGAACAAACAAAAGAAAAACTGGAACAACTGGCCTATGAACGTGCAAAAGAAAGCGTTTTTGCGGTCACTGACTATATTAAAGCCTTTCCAGAAGGAAAGTATCGCAATGATAAAGCCATTGTTGATGGCGAAAAAGAGCTTGCAAATTTAACTGAATCGCTTGATACTGCGCAGATCAATGACATTCTTGCTAAACTGGCTGCCACACCGGCTGAACCGGTTGAAAAAAATGAGATCGCGATCATTGAAACCCGCTTTGGCGTGATGAAAATGAAATTTCTACCAAAAAAAGCACCCAACCATTGCGCAAACTTTAAACGTCTGGCCAAGAGCGGCTATTATGATGGCGTTAAATTTCATCGCGTGATTCCAGGTTTTATGATCCAGGGCGGTGATATCAATTCTCGTGATGGAAAACGCGCAACAGACGGTACGGGTGGACCCGGATACACAATTGATGCCGAATTCAATGATGTATCGCATGAGATGGGCATTGTATCCATGGCAAGGACTCCGGATCCAAACTCTGCAGGATCTCAGTTTTTTATTTGTGACGGCTCCCCTACTTTTCTGGATGGACAGTATACTGTCTTTGGAGAGATCTTTGAAGGTAAGTCTATTATTGCAGAGATCGTAAATGTCCAACGAGATAGAAGCGACAATCCCCTTGAGCCTATTTTTATGAGAGTCACGATCGTAAAGGAATAACAGTGGCAACAAAGAAAAAAATCGGATTAGCATTAGGCGGCGGCGGTGCTCGTGGTATTGCTCATCTTGGTGTTTTATACATTCTTGAAAAATATGCAATTCCTATCGACATGATCGCCGGAACATCAATCGGGGCCATTATTTCTGCCATGTATGCGTATCATCAGGATGTAAGTACTATCAGTAAGGCATTTTTTGAATCCCAAGAAAGTCCCGAATACAAAGCTCTTCAACTTGATCGTATAGCAAAAAATGCAAGAACAGAGTCCCGATTCAAGTATTTGAAAGGTTCTTTTGCTAATTATTACCTTCACAGAAGCATGGGATTTCTTAAAGCTGAGCATACTGAACGCTTTCTAAAGACATTGTTTAAAGATATTCGATTTGATGATTTAAATATCCCTCTTGCGCTTATTGCCGGTAATATTTCCCAGAGGAAAGGGGTTTCGTTCCGTGGCGGAGATCTTTTAAAAGCCGTTCAAGCCAGCATGAGCCTGCCCTTGTGGATGGAACCGGTGGAAATTGACGGTGACTTGTATGTAGATGGAATAGCCCATGATGTTGTCCCCACAAAAGTATTGCGAGAAATGGGAGCCGATGTTGTGATAGCTGTTGATATTTCCTTGCGAGATAAACCTTCTCTTATTTTAAATGCACTTGATGTTGACCAAATCGCCGATTCTATGGCGATAAATCGCTCAATTGATCTGTCTCTTGAATCTGCTGATGTTGTGATCAGACCTGATACTAAAGGGTTAATGTGGTATGATTTTGATCGCTCGCCTCAACTGATCCGAGCCGGTCGGGAGGCAACAAAATCAATGATACCAATTATAAATAAATTACTATAATATTCTTGCAATTATATCACGAATAAAATATTTTAAAATAGATAGATAAAGTAACTATTAAAATAGAGGATACGACTATGACAAAAAGTAGAAAAAGTATCGTGCTCCTTCTGCTTGTTCTTTTAGGTCTTTCAGGCTGTTTTGAGTTCAGAATTCCTGAAATTGGCACCATTGTACCACCTAAGGTATCGGTAGGCCCCTATGAGTTCTATGTTGCGAGTATGACTATAACATTTGATACCCTTCTTTCCATTATTGGCGACGCGCTTCCCTTGGAAGATTTTCGGGAGACTTACCCGGATGATCCTTCAGGAGAAACAGATTGGTTTGTTATGCGTTACTCTTTTAACGA
>CAYTLV010000324.1:0-2029 GCA_964438445.1 uncultured bacterium
GAGGTGTAGGATTATTGGTTACTTTCCATTTTTTTGGCCTGCCACCAGCTTTGAAGTTCTGCTTGATTGACCTTTCCATTCTTGCAGCAAATTTAGGATAAATAATATCCTGCATTACCCTTTCAATGTGATTAGGCATTACCAGCCCCTCAATTCATTGCTCTGGATTTCAATTCTGTCTGGGGTGCTGGCATCATCTTCCACATCAATCGTGATAGTTCCCTTTGCGATCTTCTCCAGCATATCCTTAACCCATTTATAGCGATCAAGCACATCTTCAGAAAAGATATTACGCTTTTTATTGAGGTTCACGATTGCAAGCTCAACGGAGATGCGAACGATCATTGCAGGGTAAGGAGAGGTCAAAGGTGTTGTATATCTTCCAGAGATATAACCGTCAATTTCATCATCTGCATCTTCGATACAAGTCACAATAACAGCAAGTGCTGCCGCATCCAATGTTGTAGTTTCAGAAGCCAGGTCAATTAGCTCAATTTCACTAAGTCTTTCTATAATTTCGTCTTTATCAGAATACATAATTTTTCCTCCAAGTAATAAACACAAATTGAATAAACCAAATTCACCTGTGAATAGATAGCGTGGCATATATGGTATATACCTAAGAAGTGCTTGAAAGGTTATCTCTGTTTTGCATCTGTAGGAAAGTAAATCAAAAGGAGCTAGTTAATGGACATAAATTCAATCAGGTCAGAGATTATAACGAAGATGGAAGAGCTGAAACCACTTACTTTTTTGATGGTGGAATCTTTTGCGGGTCAATTAGCAGATGTTCCGGCGTTTGTTAAGAAGATGCCAGCTTGCTTAGTTCATTTCGGAGGGGTTGATTTTTCTGAATATTCTATGCACCCATTAAAAGCTTATGAAACTGTTGTGCCGTTTGAAATTTACGTTTTCACAGATGTAAAAAGGTATAAAAGTAAGAACATCGACACTATCGAATCTGTAGTTGGAACTGCACTAGAAAAGATTGTAGAGATTCAGCAAATCACACTTAAAAGCGTCAAACAGGCATGGGCTGACAACGAATTTCTATCATACGTAATTAATGTAGACTATATCCCAAACGAGGTAATAAATGGCTAAAAATACATGGTACACTATAATGAATAAGGCGGGATCAGCCGAAATCTTAATTTATAAACCTATCGGCAGCAGCTTTTTCCAAGAGGGAATTGACGCAGAAGATTTCATAAAAGATTTTAAGGCTATCGATTCAAATGAGATCACTATCCGATTTAATACTCCAGGCGGAAACGTTTTTCAAGGTCACGCAATCGCAAATTATATTTCCCAATCTGGTAAAACAATCACAGCAATCAATGATGGAATGTGCGCCAGTATTGGAACTGAAATATTTCTTGCCGCTGATATTCGTAAGGCTGCTAAAAATTCAAAATTCATAATTCACAACGTACAAAGTCAGGCAGCCGGAACAGCAAGAGATTTAAGGTCTGTAGCTGATCGGATAGATGCAATCGAAAATGACTTGATCGATTTATACACTGATAAACTAAACTATGACCGTGAAAAGGTTGTAGAGCTAGTTAATGCAGAAACTCAATTCACTTCACAAGAGGCACTTGCAAACGGCTTTATTCAGGAAGAAATTTCAGGACTAAAAGCCGTTGCGTGTTCTTACGATAAAGACTTAAACTTTATAAATTTAATTAAACCTAACCCAAAAAATAAACCTAACCCAAAAGGAGAAAAAAAGATGGAAAATATCTTAAAAATACTCGGCGTTACAACTGAGGCTGAAGCTGAAGCAAAAATTGAGCAAATGACCGCTCAAATTGCCGACTTCCAAGCTTCAACCGACGCAATGAGTAAGGTACAGAATGAGCAGACAATCGACCTTGCAATTGCGCAAGGTAAGCTCTTGCCAGCTAAAAAAGATCTGGCTCTCAAAATGCTCAATTCAGATGAAAACCTTTATACGGATTTCATCAAGTCAGAAGTGGTAATCGTACCAACTGGCGAAATCTTGACACCCGAAAATAAGCTGGAT
>CAYTLV010000325.1:0-2007 GCA_964438445.1 uncultured bacterium
CTCTTAATCCGTTGGTTCTAGGTTCAAGTCCTAGATGGCGTACTTCACAGCTTCCCCATATGTTGGGAGCTGTTTCTTTATATGTTAGTGTTATGAGAGGGATTCCGGGGCGTTTTAACTGCCAATTATGAGTGATAAGTGATAAGTTATGAGTGAAAGAAAAAATGCCTCTCCAGTCTTTCGACAAGAGAGGCATATTAAATATTACTGATTACAGGTTACCAATATTATTTTGTTAATAATACCTTCCGCAAATCGCTCTTCTCACCCGAAACCACTTTAACAAGATAAACACCCGAAGCTGCATCTCCCGCCTGCCATTGAAGTTCATAAGACCCTGCTCTTTGGTGTTTGTCCGATAAATTAGCAATGGTTTTTCCCTGAAGATCCAATATTTTGACACTTGTTTGAGCATCTTCGGTCAAACCGTAGCGGATCGTAAGTGTAGGATTGAAAGGATTTGGGAATGCGGCTTGCAGTCCGAATTCACCGGGGATATTTGCAGTTTCTTCTGAAACAGTGATCTCAACAACATCATGCCAAACGATCTTATTATTATAGTTGACATCACCCAATCGGTATTGATATGCGCAGCCCGGCAAAACATTATTATCCAGCCAGGAATAGTTATGCGATTCACTCGTTGTGCCGTACCCCATTAATTCGGGATCGGCATGATAATCTGCTAAGTTTTCCCATGTACCATTAGCTATTTTTCTCTGAATAACATAACCACTGTTTTCGGTCTCTGAAGCGGTTTCCCAGTTCAAGCGAATCGCTCCATTTTCTTCCATAGCAGTAAAATGTGATAATTCTATGGGTGTAGGAGTTTCACCTGTCTGAATAGATGTATTGGGATCATCTTCATAAGCCCAATCATGTATAGTGATTTGCATACCTCCTGTTGGATCTACAATACTTGCCCTTATCCAACCATAGTGCATCTCACCGGAAATTTTAAATTTTACCCCAAAATATTTATCTTCTGACTCTGATTTCCAGTTCCCCCGTTCCGTCGACCAGCGGCTTGGATAATAAGTATAATAAAATCCTCTGACAAAATTTTTATTTGTTTTCCAATTATTACCACTGATAACTGAAATATTATTTGTTCGTTTTGCCACATAACCGTTTGTACTTGAAACATAATTTGAAGCTACTAAGTTATCAAGACTCAGAGTAGAACAAACGGAACTCCAAAGAGTATGTGTATCAAGTTTGAATTGAAAATCACCAACTCCATCATTGTTAATATCAATATCAAAAGTCTTTGCTCCACTATTAACGACTATATCTTCAGGATCGACATATACAATATCGCCCTTGGCAGCTGTAGGTGTTAATAACAAAGCGGCTCCGGCAAGAGCCGAGTAGCCCACGATCTTGTTCAATAATAGTTTTTCTTCTAAATTTTTAGTTTTCATTTTTATGATTGCCTCCTTAAATATTGATAAACAATTTGCAGATATATTAGAACGACCTCCAAAATTGGCATTAGTATTTATTATACTAAATTAAAATAAATACAATATGAGTATTTTGCAAGTTGTTTATTTTATATGTCATTAGTTATCAGTTAGAAATAGAATTAAATGACATGTCGGAAAATTATTGAACACCTAATATTTTAGCATTCGAATTTTAATATTCACTTCAATTGTTCTACTCCGCTTCGTATCCGTCGGCTGGCGGAGAAATAAGGAATGTTCAGGATTCCTTATTTAGCGAGTCCTAACTCCCAGTATTTTACACCCCCTAAACACCCCAATTAACAAAATAAAATTCCCCAGCCACATTTTGGTACACATGAACCGTAAACCCGCATGAACGAACGGCAATTTCTAAGATTGTTTTGGGTTAAAAGGTTCATTTAGGACTATAAAATGTTCCAGAAATGTTCCAGTTATCTCGAGATATTACGGGATATAGCGGGACAATATGGGAACAAATAAAGACATAAATAACGATTATAGCTAGTTTATAAAAGGTATATACAGTATTTATGGG
>CAYTLV010000326.1:0-1989 GCA_964438445.1 uncultured bacterium
TCCTCAACTTTATTACTCAGAAAATAATACCATCTATACGTAAACTCACGGGTAATATTTTACAATTTATTATGATGAAAACATTAGACATCGGACACCGAAATTTGTATTTGGATGAAGCCATCACGTTACTAGAAACAGAGGTTAGCGATGCAATGTTCAGTGGCAATGTTCAGGCAGTGAAGATAATTCATGGGCACGGTTCGGGTGCCCTAAGGAGGGCCGTTAGAGAATGGTGTAAGACACAACACGGTCGTTTTAAGGAAATTATTTATGGGGAGGATTATGATATGTTCCATCCCGAGAGCGCTGCAATGCGGGCCGATTGCGGCTTGCCATACGACCCTGATTTTGGAAAAAGAAACCGTGCAGTAACCTATATTTGGTTTTTATAAAATTTATGTATCATTAGGAGAATACAATGACAATTGAAAAATCGTACCGTACAGTAATAGAACCGTTCACTATAAAATCTGTTCAAACGTTGCGGCTAACTACACGAAAAGAACGCGAACAATATTTAAAAGAAGCAGATTACAACTTATTTAAGATTAAATCACAGCATGTGTTAATTGATCTATTAACAGATAGCGGCACAGGTGCGATGAGCACAGAGCAATGGGCTGCGCTAATGCGTGGAGATGAATCGTATGCCGGAAGTCCAAGCTTCCAAAGATTCGAAGAATCCGTTAAAGATGTGTTTGGGTTTAAGTTTGTTATTCCAACGCATCAGGGCAGAGCTGCTGAACGCATCTTGTTTTCAACGATGTGCAAAAAGGGCGATGTTGTGCCGAACAATACACACTTTGATACTACGCGGGCCAATATTGAATATCGCGGAGCGATTGCAGAAGATTTAGTAATTGCCGAAGGAAAAGACCCAAAAAAGATACATCCTTTTAAGGGGAACATGGATGTACGCAAGTTGCAAAGCTTAATTGAAGATGTTGGAGCAAAGAAAATTCCACTTTGTATGCTGACCATAACCAATAATTCCGGTGGCGGCCAACCAGTCTCTATGGAAAATGTAAAGGCAGTAAAGAAGGTCTTGGATCAATATGAAATACCACTTTATTTCGATGCCGCGCGCTTTGCTGAGAATGCTTATTTCATAAAATTACGTGAGGGTGGATATCAAGACACATCAATAAAAGAAATAGTCCGCGAAATGATGGGTTATGCTGACGGTTGTACAATGAGCGCCAAGAAAGACGGACTTGCCAATATTGGCGGATTCATCTGTACTAACAATGAAGTGCTTGCTCAGCAAGAAAAAGATTTGCTAATTCTGACCGAAGGATTCCCAACCTATGGTGGATTGGCCGGTCGTGACCTGGAAGCAATTGCAGTTGGTCTGCAAGAAGTGTTAGAGGAAGATTATTTAAGGTACCGACTTGCCGAAGCAAAATATTTAGGTGAGAGATTATTAGAAATAGGTTATCCAATAGTTCAACCGCCGGGTGGTCATGCGATCTATATTGATGCAAAAACCATGTTACCACATATTCCACCAAGTCAATATCCGGGGCAGGCTCTATCTGCTGAACTATATTTGGCGGGTGGTATCAGAACAGTTGAAATTGGTTCAGTCATGTTCGGCAAAATCGATCCAAAAACAGGAAAAGAAACACCGGCTGAAATGGAATTAGTACGCCTTGCCCTGCCCCGCCGAGCACACACACAAAGCCATATAGATTATGTTTTGGAAGTAGCAAAAGATGTTTACAAACATCGCGAAAAAATCAAAGGAATGAAAATAACTAAACAGCCCAAATTCTTACGGCATTTTACTGCCAAATTTGAGATTATTTAATTAAAAACCAGAAAACAAATTCAGAGATAATTATTTTTTATAGAACAGGAAAATATTAATAGATGACAAGACAAACAACAAACATAGAAAAACAAATAAAAACACGTACCCTTTTATAACGGGACTTATTGTTGGAATGATGCTAACGGGAATATTGGTTTGGTTTTTAATGCCGG
>CAYTLV010000327.1:0-1988 GCA_964438445.1 uncultured bacterium
GTTTGTTTCTGTTCATTTGAAAAGGGTGTTTTCGAAAATTGGAAGACATAACATACATGGCTGCCCTTCGGGGACCAAATAACTAACGCGCATCATCAGATGTGCGTTTTTTTTATGTAATATTTTTTAGGGAGGTTTGTTAAACATGCAGAAGGTACTTCAACAGTTGGTGGAACTACAGGAGCTAGATACTCGACTTGATGAACTCATTGCGAAACTCGGAGATTTGCCCGAGACAGTGAAAACACTCGAGATCCAGATTGATAACGAAAAAGAACAAAACAGTATTCGCAAGACCAGTATAGAAGAAAATGATACACTGATCCGTAGTAATACCGCAAAGATCGAAGACCTCACTGGAAAAATAACCAAATATAAAGAACAATTGTTTTTGGTTACCACTAACCGTGAATATGATGCTCTTACGGCAGAGATCGAATTTAATGAAACAGCTATCAAAGAAGCTGAAGAGCAAGTTTTACAATCAGAAGAAGAAAATGAACGTCTCAATAAGGCCCATGAAGAATCAGAAAAAAATGTAGATGAAATGGGTAAGAAATTAAAAGAAGCTAAAGGTTCTTTGGCCGCAACGCAAAAAGAGACTGAAAAAGAAAAAACTGATCTCGAAAAGAAACGCGAAGTAGCTGTCAAACAAGTACCCCGTAATTTTTACAGTGTTTATCAACGCGTCCGCAAAGCGCGCAATGGCTTAGCTGTTGTTCCTCTTATGCGTGATGCATGTAGCGGTTGTCATAACCGCGTTATCCCGCAAAAACGGGTTGACATTTATAAAAAGAATCAAGTAATTACTTGTGATTTCTGTGGGCGTTTCTTATATGCCGCAGAAGAAAAAGAAGAAGAAGAAGAAGAATAGCTTAAAGTCGGAGAGATGATCGCCCTGACCCCGAAACATCGGGGCGGGGAGGAAAGTCCGAACTCCGCAGAGCAGGATGCCTTGTAACCCAAGGAGCCCGCGAGGGCTGGAAAGCGCAACAGAGAGTAGACGTCCCTTTTGCTTCGGCAAAAGAGTCAAGGTGAAACGGTGAGGTAAGAGCTCACCAGTACCGATGGCAACACGGTAGCTAGGCAAGCCCCATCCGGAGCAACACAAATACAGAAGTAACACCTTGCTCGGGTCATGCTTCTATGGTAGTGGCACCATCAGGTCGGTGACGACCTGAGCAGATAAATGATCGTCGTTTTGGCTTTGGCCAGGACAACAGAATTCGGCTTATGACCGACTTTAAGCTTATAAATATCTTAAGCACATGAGAGAACACTATGAAGTGGGTGTATCCCGACATATCAGGGGACGATGTTCTCGAGTTCAGTGAGCAATTTCGTTTATCCTATCTATTTACATCGATCTTGTTGAATCGAAAGATCCGTTCTAAGGATGCTTTAACTCAATATTTTAATAAAAACTTACATTCACTTTATGATCCATTTCTTATGAAGGATATGGATATTACAGTGAACATCCTGATCGATGCCTGCAAAGAAAAGAAAAAGATCCTCATTTATGGTGATTATGATGTTGATGGTGTGACCTCGGCATCTATTCTTTATCTTTTCCTGAAGAACATGAACGAGTCCGTTTATTATTATATCCCTGAACGAGAAAAAGACGGTTACGGTGTCTCGCAAGAAGGTCTTAACCATGCAATAGAATTGGAAATTGATCTTATTATCACTTGTGATTGCGGTATTACCGCTCATAAACAGGTCGCCTACGCCAAAAAACATGGTATTGATGTGATCATTACCGATCATCACGAGCAGTCCGATTCGCTTCCACAAGCACTTGCAATATTGAACCCTAAGCGAAAAGATAATTCTTATCCCTTCCGCGACCTCTGTGGAGCGGGTGTGGTCTATAAATTGGTTGAAGCCATTTGTAAAACACTTTATGGCTCTACTGAAAAAGCTGAGCAGTATTTGGATCTGGTCGCAATTGGAACCGCCGCGGATATTGTCCCTCTTGTGGA
>CAYTLV010000328.1:0-1983 GCA_964438445.1 uncultured bacterium
AACGATGGTGATCTTGATATTCTCAGCGGTCGCGACGGATATAATTTTTATTATTATAAAAATACCGGCTCAATTACAAGTGGCAGCTGGGCCTCGAACAGTACTGTTTTTTCAGGTTTGGGTGGCGATACCTATTTTAATTCACCGGGAATAGCAGATATCAATGGCGATGGAAAACAAGATCTGATCTACGGAACTTATGTAGGGCCCCTGAACTATTTCCGAAATTCAGGAACGACCACGACACCTTCCTGGACTGAAAATACATCTCTTTTTGGCGGAATTATAGATATTGGTGGAGCAAGCACACCTTATTTTATTGATAAGGACCGTGACGGTGATATGGATATGGTCACGGGAACACAAATGGGCGATATCAAGCTCTATAGAAATGACGGTTCATCATCAGCACCCGCTTTTACCTACGCCACTACCTATACGCCTTTAAAACATTCCATTTACTCTTTCGTTAGTTTTGCCGAGGTAACCGGCGATACTTCCTACGATGCCCTGGTTGGTGATCTTAATGGTAATATTTACTTTCATGAAGGCTCAGGTTATAGCTTTGTTCCTGCTTCTTCAGCCATGACCATAGGCAATATCGGCGAATGGTCAGCTCCTCGTTTTATTGATCTGGATAAAGATGGAGATCAAGATATTGTTGCTGGAAATGATGAAGGCTATCTGACTTATTATGAAAATCAAGGAACAGCAACTCAGCCCATGTGGTCCATCATGTTCAATTATTTTGATAGTCTTGATGTTGGTAATAATTGCGTTCCTGCTTTTGCCGATCTGGATTTTGATGGTGATTATGATATGCTAACGGGTATGGGTTTCTATAAAGTTGCTTACTATGAAAATCAAAACGGCGTCTGGGTAGAAGATACCTTAATGATTGAAGGTATAGAGGCAGGACAAAATGCCTCCCCTGCTTTTGCCGATTTGGACGGCGACGGAGACCAAGATCTGATCTTGGGGAATTATGACGGTAACTTTGATTATTACGAAAATTTGCGCGAAGTTGTGGCGATCAAACCAACTATTGACATCCCCAATGATTTTACTTTGAATAGTTATCCGAATCCATTTAATCCCAGTACAGCAATCAGCTTTTCCATCTTCGCCAAGGCTTCGATGGACAGGGAGAGACTTGTTCAAATCAATATTTATGATCTTAGCGGAAGACTGGTGAAGAATATCTTGAATGAAAATAAAACAGCCGGAGAATATTCGTTGAACTTCACGTCACCTGCTACGATGAGTACGGGTATCTATTTTTGTAGATTGGTGATTGATGGTAAGATAGCTGATACGAAGAAAATGACCTTGTTGAAATAATTAAGACGTAAGACCTTCCGGCTGGCGTCCGAACGTAGAGAGGATCTGCCGGATGGTCGGAAAAGAATGAAAAAGAAACGTGAAAATGTGATTCATAAAAAATATGTCATCCCGGACTTGATCCGAGATCTCTCTGTAGTCATGATTTATTGTATTTTTTGAAATATGGACTAAGAAACCCCGAAGCACGTAAAAATAGTGAAGGAAAATGCTATTTTGTTATCATGAACAATGTCGGGAATAAACTTTTAAAGATAATTTGTGCTATGATAAACTCCGGTAAACCTTACATACCTAATTATCGCTCTGTAAATCCGATTTTAGTAAAATAATACTTGTTTTGGTCTTGGTAATCGGGGTTCCCTACAATTTGATTCTATTGCGATTTCTGCTTACTAACTATAGATTACCGAACTTAACTCAATTACTCACTAATAATCGATTGTTTAACTCTCTTACTCTCCATCCTATCAAACGCCTCCGAGATAAGCAGGGCTTTGTAGAATATCGTATTTTCCAAATACCAATTTTCATCCGTTTTGCGATAGAAACGATCAATGAGATTACCCTCCCACAATTCAAAATGCGATAGGGTTTCATGAAATCCTTCAGCATGATAATTCTTGGAATAAGTTTCGATAT
>CAYTLV010000329.1:0-1982 GCA_964438445.1 uncultured bacterium
ATCATATCTGCATACTTTGATACTGCGTAAGCCGTTTCAAATTCCAGTGGTGTCTGGTTCTCGATCTCTTTCGCCTTGGATACCAGTCCTGTCTTTATATTGTCACCGACAATTGCACGATAACTGTCTGCTACTTCTTTCTCTTCAGACAATACTCTTGAAAGAATGAAGTTCTCATCTTCAAGTTCCGAAATCTCAAATTTCAGTGTATTCATATAGGACACTTGTCCGACAAGATTCTGGTTTTCTATATCAATTTGTTCAATTTCATTGTTTAGTTTCCCGTTTTGAAATAACACAACGATGAACATCAAGGCGAACAAGATTGCAGCACCAGAAACGAATTTCGTTTTGATTGACATACAAACTCCTCCTTTTTGAATCCTTGAAGAGTATAACAGATATTTATTATATGTCAACTTTTATAAAATTTCGTAATATTACCGTATGACCCACAAATGATAATGTCCTTGTATACCACAAATGATTATGTCCCAACTATAGTATAATAAAACCTCATAAAATAGAAATGAGGTGGACACAATTAGAAAGGTGATACTTACAATGGATGAAAATGAAAAATATCAAATTATTAAAAGACTTGTTAATACAAATGGTAATAAACAAACAGCATGTTTGAAAATCGGATGTTCATTACGTCACATCAATCGTTTAATCGTTGGTTATAAAGATTCCGGTAAAGCATTCTTCGTACATGGCAACCGTGGCCGAAAGCCTGCTACTGTTCTTCCAGAAGACACCAGGCAACTGGTATTGGATCTGTATCGCACAAAATATTATAATGCAAACCTTACTCATTACTGCGAACTTCTTGAAGAGTATGAGAATATCAAAATCTCTATAAGCACGATTAATTCTATACTTAGAAAGGAATACATCCTATCTCCAAAGGCAAATCGTATCTCACGAAAAACGGTTAAAAAAGAATTAAAAGCTCTACAATCCAAGACTAAGTCTAAGAAGAAAGCTGCTGCAATTCAAAGTTCTATTTTAGATTTAGAGGATGCTCATCCACGCCAACCACGATGTGCCTATTTTGGTGAAATGATTCAAATGGATGCCTCTGAATATGTTTGGTTTGGAACTGTTAAATCACATCTTCATATTGCTGTTGATGATGCAACAGGTACTCTTGTAGGTGCATGGTTTGACTCGCAAGAGACTCTAAACGGCTACTATCATGTATTACATCAGATATTAAATCAATATGGCATTCCCTATCAATTTTTCACTGATAACCGTACGGTATTTGAATATAAACTAAAAAACGATAGTAATGTTGAAAAAGATACCTTTACTCAGTTCGGTTATGCTTGTAAGCAATTAGGCATAGATATTCGAACATCTAGTGTACCTCAATCAAAAGGGCGGGTTGAAAGAATGAATGGCACTCTTCAATCCCGCCTACCTGTAGAGCTACGCTTAAAAGGAGTCTCCTCTATCGAGGAGGCCAATGAATTTCTAAAATCCTACTTAAAGAAATTTAATAAGCGATTCGCTTTACCCATTGATAATATCAAGTCTGTCTTTGAAACACAACCTGATATTGATAAAATCAATTTAACATTAGCGGTAATATCTTCTAGAAAAATAGATAATGGTAGTTGTCTTAAATATCATAATAATTATTATCTTCCAGTGGATAGTCACGGACTTGCTGTCCACCATCGTAAAGGCACTTCTGCGATGGTAATCAAAGCATTTGATGACGAGCTTTATACTTGCATTAATAACCAGATATATGCACTTGAAATACTTCTCACTCACAAACTGTCTTCAAAATCCTTTGATTTGGCACAATTGCCAACTAAGCCCAAAACGAAGTACATTCCACCTATGTCGCATCCGTGGAAACGGGCATCTTTTGAACGATATATGAAAAAACAGGCACATAGAAAAAACGTATCCTAACAATTCAAATCTAGCACCAGATTCTGGTGCTAATGTTTGCGATTTATTGG
>CAYTLV010000330.1:0-1972 GCA_964438445.1 uncultured bacterium
AACCAGGGCGCATTTCACTCGTAATGAGTGGGTGCGCCCTTTTTTTATGGAGAAGATGAATGATTTATGTAGCCTGTCCTTTTTGGCATAATAACGAATCAGTTCGGAATTACCGGCGAAGAAAAGCTATAGAATATAGTGAGCGATTATTCCATAAGGGGATACCATTTTATTCTCCATTGCTTTATTCAGAACGATTTAAAGCTCAGAAAGCGAAGGAAGGCTACTGGCTGTCTCATGGGATACAGATGGTTGATGCATGTAATGAGTTACAAGTATTATGCCTTGATGGTTGGGAAATGTCAGGGGGTATTAAAGGCGAAATTGCCAGGGCAGAAGAACGTAACATCCCAGTAACTTATATCACAAAGCATACTCGTTTATCATTTCATGGGTCAAGATCATTAACCCTTGCAGAATGTAAAAGTATTATTTTAGCAGAATTTGAAAAACATATGCCTGAAACTGTAGTTACTCATGGAGAGCCATTGGGTGTTTGTGCATATGCACGCCAATTATCAAAGCAAAACGGAATATCATTAAAGCTTCATCACCTTCAGCACTATCGGTTAAAAGGTCAATTTCATTGGCGGTCTGTATCAGTTCTTGAAGACAGCGAATATGCAATTTTTATCCATGATGGCATCAGCCAAGGTACAGCAAATGAAATGGCCTTGGCAAAGAAAATGGGGCTTCCGTATACATATTATCGGAAAAAAGATGGCATATTGCAAATTATCCAGTCCCAAAATATTGACACGCAGGATTTCACCACGGATCTTTTAGATGATCAGTATGAGAAACATTTGCCGCAGGATGTCCGGCAAAGTTCAGAATATAAGCGTTTTTTGAATGCAGTTTTAGAACGAGATAATTCAAAATGTGTTTTTTGCAAAGCAACAAAAAATTTATGTATTCATCACTTAGTACCGTTCTCTAAAAACAGTTCTCTTGCTATGGATATTAGCAACGGTCAAACTTTATGTCAAGATTGTCACAGGAGAGTCCATGGAAAAATATAACGGTGAAGATCCGAACAATGAAATTATAGATCAAATTTCTGGATACATGCGTGTAGGTGCTGATTACATGTTAGCCTCGGCGGCGTGTGGTGTAACTGAAAAAAAAGCTATAAAATGGCAGGAGAAGGCAGCAGCTTCGCATAAAGCAAACAAGGAAGATATTTATCAAGATTTATTTGAAGGCCTTAGATCAAGCCTGGCACATGCTGAGGTAATTGCATTACAACGGCTATCATCAGAGGGCGGAGCGTCCGGGGCGAAATGGTTATTGGAGAAAATGAATCCTATAAAGTATGGAAAAAGTGAAAAGCCAAAATCAAAAGAACACGATAGCATTAGTGCATGGGGTACTGAAAACGAATAACCAGTGTGCGCTTATTCACTCTGTTAGCGTAGTCAATGGTGTTTTTAGTACCTCCAGCATTGCCATCCCAAAAGGCCACTACCATATCAGCATAATCCACCAGGGAACGGTTTCTAATATGAAACCACCTGGGATGGTAAATTATATTTTTATCAGTTTTGAATTTAGGAAGGAATATGGTTTTTGGAATATTATTTTTATCAGCATATTGTTCTGCAAGGGTGTCAGCGCCTTTAGCACCGCCTACTATAATTTCTGAGGGTGCTAAATTATCTAATACTTGGCATAGGCGGGTAAAATCTGTAAATATACGTGAGCCTGTAATTGCTATTTTCATAATTAAATCTATACCATATGTTAATTATTATGTCAAGAAAAAAATGCAATTATTTAAAAATAAATTACGAATAATTTTGTTAGGAGGTAATTATGCGTGGAAGGAAACCACTTCCATCTAAAATAATAGAGTTGAAAGGTGGTGTTAAGCACACACACCGCCCGCTAAGGAAAAATGAACCTAAACCACCCACCACTATACCAAAGTGTCCTGAGCACCTTGACAAAGAGGCGCAGGCAGAATGGAAAA
>CAYTLV010000331.1:0-1969 GCA_964438445.1 uncultured bacterium
ATCAATATTAAACACATGAAAAGCTATCTCGACCGTTCTTCACGTCTTACGATTTACGCCTGCCCTGCGTAGGCCTACTACGCCGAAGTAGCTTGGCTACGAAGGCTGTATCTTGGCGAAGAAGGGTCTTACGGTTCACGGTCTTCTTTTTCTGCTTCAAATTTCGAAATGGAATCACGCATAAAACCTATCATATCTCTTTCAACAGCTTCTATCGCAGTACGAAGACCATTTTTATAAGCATAAGCGGTACAACGCCCATGACTTTTAACTACAAGTTTATCAAAACCAAAGATCGGAGCACCGCCATATTCCTCATAACTAGCAACTTTCATTACTTTTTTAATACCACCAGAAAGCAAAAGTAGTCCCAATCTCCATATCAACTTGCCCTTTAAGGCCATTTTAGCAAGTTTTTTTACACTTTCGGCGACACCTTCTATAGATTTCATGGCTATATTACCTGCCAAACCTTCAGAAACAATAACATCGGCTTTCCCATTGGTTATATCATTCCCTTCAACATTACCGATAAAATTTATATCCTTGCGGGAAGACAAGAGTTTATGCGCACCTTTCATGGTATCGTTACCCTTATGACTCTCTGCACCAATATTCAATAACCCTACGCTGGGATTTTCAAAATTGAAAACCTCTTTTAGGTAAGTAGTACCCATATATGCATAATGAACCAGATCATCTGGTGAATTAGTGATATTTGCACCGACATCCATGACTAGTGAATATGGACTTTTGGTTTTATCTTCTTTTAATGTTGGAAAAACCGTCCCTATTGCAGCACGTTTTACACCAGGAATTCTCTTTACATATAATGAAGCCGATAAAATGACCGCAGCTGTACTTCCTGCTGAGACCATGGCATCACCCTTGCCTTCTTTCAACATTTTAGCAACCAGTAAA
Organism: uncultured bacterium; assembly: GCA_964438445.1. Taxonomy (GTDB): domain Bacteria; phylum Fidelibacterota; class Fidelibacteria; order Fidelibacterales; family Fidelibacteraceae; genus M50B103. Next base: position 922 of record CAYTLV010000331.1, read on the forward strand.
ACCGAGGCATTTCTTTTTTCCCTGATCGCAGTTTTGGGAGAATCTTCATTTGTTATCATTTCCGGAGTATGAACAATACTGATTTGTTCTTTATTATAAGTATGTTTTAGGAGTTCTTCTTTTATTTTAGTTTCATCCCCCACTAAAATAAAATGAGCATTTGATTCGGCAGCCATTTGGCATGTACCATCAACAGTAATGCCCGGGGCAAAGTCACCGCCCATAGCATCAATAATAATAACAGGTTTTTCTTTTGACATATTTTTCCTTTTTTAGCAATGCCGTGTAATCTAATATCTTTTATGGAATGATGAAATTATTTATTTTTGTTAAATTCGTTTTTTAGTATTTAATTAAGAAGTTTTAAACACGTATTTACTTTTCAAATTTTTAGTTTTCTTATTAGCTTTTACGTCTCACGTATTTATACTTTTTTCTTTGTTTTAAGGCTTTCATCCGCTAAATTTGACAGCTTTGCTCTTTATATATGAATTACATTATCCTATACAAAGCACGGGGTAATATTATAACAGAATATGGAGGTTCAATCCCGTATGTCTAAAAAGCTAATTTGGCGTTATATCATCGTAGCTGTATTGTTGGCTTGGGCGGTTTACTCTTTAGTACCGACACTGCAATATGAACGTTTGACTAACGCAGAAAAAATCGAACTGGAAGAAGAAGGTAAATTGATCGACCTTGAATCTAAGATCATTAAGCGTGGTCTTGATCTTCAGGGTGGTATGCATCTTGTTCTTGAAGTAAATGTACCAAATTTCGTTAAAAATATAGCTCAACATCAATCACGAGCTTATTACGACTATATGGACAAAGTAAATGCGAAATATGAAGTGAGTCCTGAAATGGATTATCTTGATATCATGTTGGAAACAGCTGATGAAGATAGTTTACGTCTCAGTCGATACTTCCCTTCAGAAGAACGCAAAACTGATAATAAATCAGTGATTAGTAATCTGCTGACCGAAACAGAGCACGCTGTCATTCGTGCAGAAGAGATCATCCGCAATCGTGTTGATGAATTTGGTGT
>CAYTLV010000332.1:0-1957 GCA_964438445.1 uncultured bacterium
ATCGTCGGAAATAAACGCGAAGTATTATTATCGGATCTCTCAGGTATCAGTAATCTGGTTTATAAAGCAGATGAACTGGGATTTGATATTAAAAAACATATTACTAAGATCCCTCAAATTATCAGGACTCTAAAACAAAAAGAACATGATGGTTATCAATACGAGGGCGCAGAGGATTCTTTAAAACTCTTGATCAAAAAGATAACGGGTGAATGGCAAAGCTATTTCAGTCTTGAAGGTTTTCGTGTTCTGGTAGAAAAAGATACGACCGCAACTCCACGTTCGGAAGCGACGGTTCGTATGTTGGTCAATGATCAAAAAGAACACACTGCAGCCGAGGGTGATGGTCCCGTTCATGCATTGGACCGTGCATTGCGCCAGGCTCTGCGAAAATTCTATCCCGAGATCAAATTATTACGCTTGGTTGACTATAAAGTGCGTGTGATCAATGGCAATGAGGCAACGGGTGCGAAAGTCCGCGTATTGATCGAATCGGCATACGGAAATAAACGTATCCATACTGTGGGTGTCTCCACAAATACCGATGAAGCCAGCTGGGATGCTTTGACGGATTCGGTGAGTTGGTTTTTGTATTCTGTTGATCCAAATAATATTGAAAATTAAAGAAATGCAGCGATGTGATACCTGAGAAAATTGAAAACTAATTCAAAACATCCACAGATTTCACAGATGGTGCAGATAAGATAAATTAATATTATGGTAATGGCCAAAATCGTTCCATGCAATGCTTTGATAGCTACACCATATATCGCACCGGTATGGTAAGATCGTAAATCGGTGTTCGATATCCTCTTGCTTACCTTCTTATCCTCTAACCCTCGGAAGATTAGAGATTTTGAAATGAAAAAAATCAGGAAAAGGAAAAAGAGATTATGAAACATAAGATAGCAATATTACCCGGAGACGGAATTGGTCCCGAGGTTATGGATGAAGCACTCAAGGTACTTGAGCGAGTTGAAAAGAAATACGATGTAGAATTTGAATATGAACATGCTTTGGTCGGCGGTGCTGCATGGGATGAATATAAAAATCATTTGCCTAAAGTAACACTCGATATATGTCATAGATCAGATGCCATTTTATTTGGCTCGGTCGGCGGACCGGTTGCTGAACAGCATTTAGAAAGATGGTCCCGTGTAGAGGTTAACTCGCTCTTGGGATTACGCAAAGAATTTAAGCTTTATGCCAATTTGCGACCGGCAAAACTATACCCCGCTTTAGCTGCTGCTTCTCCCCTACGGGTCGATACGGCAGAAAAGGGATTTGATATCCTGGTTGTCCGTGAACTGACCGGTGGAATTTATTTTGGTGAACCCAAAGGACGTGCCGGTGAAGGCGAAGAAGAATATGCCTTTGATACACTCGTCTATGCAAAGAATGAGATCCGCAGAATTGCGCATATCGCTTTTAAAGCCGCTCAGACAAGAAATAAAAAAGTGACGTCCATAGATAAAGCCAATGTTTTGACCTCTATGGTATTTTGGCGCGAAGTTGTTGAAGAAGTCGCCAAAGAATATCCGGATGTTAGTTATGAGCCCATGTATGTAGACAATGCGGCTCAGCAATTGACTAGCAGACCGTCACAATTTGACGTCATGCTCTGTGGGAATATGTTCGGTGACATTCTATCCGACGAAGCTGCCGCTATTACCGGTTCACTGGGAATGCTACCCTCTGCTTCACTTGCAGATGGTTCCTTTGGTATGTTCGAACCCGGTGGCGGTTCGGCACCCGATATTGCAGGACAAGGCATAGCAAATCCCATCGCTCAGATCATGAGTGCAGCCATGATGCTGAAATATAGTTTTGGCATGACAGACGCCTATGATGATATTGCCAATGCCGTTGAAGCTGTCCTCAATGAAGGCACCCGCACTGGAGATATTAAAGAACCGGGATGTAAACTGGTTGGAAGCAAAGAAATGGGCGATTTGAT
>CAYTLV010000333.1:0-1953 GCA_964438445.1 uncultured bacterium
ATCTTTTGTTTTCCATTCACAATTACAGAATTAATCTTAATATCTTTGATTGATCTACTCTTTAAAATATCCTCTTCCAAACAAACTAAATTTGCTAATTTCCCTTTTTCAATTGTACCGAATCTATTTTGATCACCGGAAAGAATTGCAGCATTTTTTGTGTAAATCTCGATAGCTTGATAAGGAGTAAGTTGTTCTTTTTCGTTATGGATTCTGGTTGCAGCATCAATTCCTCTTAAAGCATTCAACTCTGTAATATACCAGTCAGAACCACCGGTAAGCAGAATATTCCTATTATATATGGAAGCAAGTCTATTAGTACGGATAGTTCTATCTTTTCCCAATCGTTTCTCATAAAGTCCATTTTTGCGAGCCCACAATCTATCGAACATTGGCTGCATTGCTGAACTCACATTTGCCTTAGCCATTCTATCCAGCATCTCATCGGATGTAAGCTCATTATGAATTATCATGTGCTTCAGGTTTTTTGGTTTTTCCAGCTGAACTGTTTCATAGCATTTCAGGATTTGGGAGATAGCGGCATCACCGATGCAATGCACCGCAACTTGCAAATTATGTTTATGAGCTTTGCGAACATAATTTTGCCAGAACTCATCTGAACGATATAGGATACCGGATGTTTCCGGTTTATCCGAATAAGGTTCAAAAAAAGCAGCAGTATGTGAACCAATAGAACCATCTGCCAAAGTACATCCGCCAATTCTACGTGATCCAACTTTCAGAGCAATATCAACATCTGTAATTTGTGGATACAAAATAAATTCTATCGGAAAGAGCTGTAAGTTTTCTTTTATCAGGTTGTAATGTTTGATATCAGAATAAGCATCACCAATCATTGTATGAACAGCAGTAATTCCATTTTGGAGTGCAATGTTTGCAGCTTGGTGATAGGCTTGTAAAATTGCTTCATCGGTTAAATTCCGATGAAACCAGTTTGATGCATTTCCATTTGCCCGTTTAAACAGATAACCATCAAAATCTGCTGGAAGCGGCTCTTCCCAATCTATCATTTTTGCTGCTCTGGAATTTATTACACAACTATGCCCATCAACCCTTCTCAAAATAAGCGGAATATCAGGAAAGATTTTATCAAGTTCATCTTTCGTTGGAAATCTTTTTTCTTCAATGCTATTCTCATCAAAATGGAAGGCAAAGATCTTGCCGCTAACAGGTTTTGTTTTGGTTAAGATATCAAAAACTTCGCTAAGATTTGTTACGTTTTCCAGGTTTGCACTTAAACTATAAAGTCCACCTTCAAATGAATGAGTATGGGTATCAATAAATCCGGGATAGACAAATTTACCCTTGAGATCAATCTTTTCAACACTTTCAATTATTGGAGTCTTTAAATATGTTTCCTTAATAATTCCTTTGTCATCCACTAATACTGATGTTGCAATATCGCCTTCACTTTTCATTGTAAGGAACTGCGCATTGTGAAATAGTTTCATATTTATTCAGGTTTTAAGAAATCAATACCTGTATTCTCTTGTGCTCTGGATATCAGTTCATTACTGATTCTATTGTGATCCTTAATAAGATTATGCAGATCAATGTTTGTCTTTCCTTTGTTAATTTGCTGTTTACCATTAATGATCAAGTGATCTACTGGTCGCATTCGTTGAGTAAAAACAAGTGAAGCCAATGGATCTGAAAGTGAGCCAGCATATTCCAGATGATCAATTGAAAATAGTGCAATATCTGCTTGTTTTCCAACAGTTAATTCACCAATGTCATTTCTACCAAGAGCTGTAGCTCCACCACGTGTAGCAATTCGGAGAACTTCTCGAGCTGTTAACCAAAATTCAGGTTTTCGTAACCGACTGAGAAGCATAGCCTGTCTTATTTCAGAAAGCATATTGCTGGAGTCATTCGATGCTGATCCATCCACAGCCAGGCTGACAGCTACACCTGCTTTCAGCATCTCTTTAA
>CAYTLV010000334.1:0-1942 GCA_964438445.1 uncultured bacterium
AAAAGCAAAAGCTGAACGTAGGATCAAACGACTTGCCAGAATTGCTAATAGATAATATCTAATAGCATTTGTGTGATAAACTACCCGGTCAATGATCGGGTTTTTTAATTTATATGGTTTTTATGGCATAATAAAGTACGGAACAGTTTGAAACCGTTCCGTACATATTTTTTATTTATAATTTATACTTTACTTACCACTAACCGATTTGATCTCTACCGATAAAATAATTTCTTTTTCTTCTCTCGGATCTAATGCAACTTTCCAGAAATAATTTAACACTACATTCTGAAAAATATTCTCTATACTATCCGGTTGCAGGACAGGAATAATATTGGGATAGGTCATGACGCGAGCGGCTTCTTTGCTTTTGATCTTGATCTGATAATTTTCTGCAACATTCTTAATTACTAATTTACTTATATCTTCCAGATCGGATACACGCTCTAATGTCTGACCTTCAAGTTCTTTCGGTTCTGCATAGACGCGCTTTTCCCATTCACCCCCATTAACAGAGAAGTTGAATTCGGGACCAAACAAACATTCTATAGGGCCTATTCCGTTATTTTTAATGCGATAAGTCACGTCAAAACCATTTTCATCAAACTTGATCAATTTGCATAGATGTGCCCGCTGCCAATTAATCCAACCGTTTCGGGAGAATTCAACACAACATGATTTTACAGTATTTTTAACTTCTACTGCTTCATTCATGAAGTCACTGGCATCATCCAATTGCTGATCTCTTACCATATCAACTGTAATATCTTTGTCATAATAACGCTCAATTAGTGAATATCGAGGATGATTGTCATAAACCGGTTTAACATCCATTTCTTCATGAAATATTTCAGGATAACAGGAAATATTATTACAGAGATTTACATGTGCGGGTTTGAAATCCAGTTCTGACAATCCGCCCATAAAGCGTGAATCAAAAATGGCGCGGAATTTTTTTGTCGTGATCGTCACATCATCGTAACCGTCACGATTAATATCTGTCACTTCCTGATATATCTGATCGGAAAGATTATATAAATGTTTATCAATGGCCGTTTCGGCTTTGATCAAATTGGACCATGTTGCATTGCGGAGATGCGGAAGATAGATCCCACCATGAATGCCATGCCAATACGCATCATGAGATGTTCCCGACCACAATAGTTTTTTAATATTACGAATGCTCTTCTTGGCTTTTCCCGTACAAGCTAAAGTATCGATCTTTCGGGAAATCTGACACATGCGCTTATGCATCCAGTTTGCTTCGGGATATTTCTTGAGAAAACTTCTCCAGCCCCTACCAAAACCATTCATAGAGCTCGCCCATTCGTCCATTTCAGGATAACCACCCTCTGTGGGATAAGTTAAGCCAAGGGGCATATGATTTTCCCAATATTTCTTGAAAGTCGTGGTTTCAATTTGACATTGATTTTCATTCAAGAGTTTAAAAAAGGTATTCAACCATTCAATGTAAGATTCCGAATCGGGATAAATTCCGAATTTTTCACCGTTTTCCATAAAAACCAATACATCTTGCTCATTATCGGATGCTTGTGAGATCAAATAATCAATAACTTTTTGAGGATCCTCATTTGGGATCATGGCACGAAGCTTCTCAGAAATTGAGAACACACCAATCGTGCGACCTTCGGCCTCGGTATTATAATAACCTTTTATCGGCCGTTCATTGCTGACATGATGTTCATCAATTACTGTGTACTTCAATCCACTTTCGCAGATACTGTAAGGAAGATCAAGTGACCAAACACGTTCGGGGAGCCACATGCCTTTGGGCGTAAATGCAAAAGTATCCCTTAGCAAGGAATTCTGCATTTTGATCTGTCCCATGCGATCCGCTTCGGGTAAAAGTGTCAACATAGGTTCATAATACGCACTAGATAATAATTCCACTTGACCTTGATCGGTTAATTGATGAATATTT
>CAYTLV010000335.1:0-1933 GCA_964438445.1 uncultured bacterium
ACATGGGCACTCCGAAAAAGTACTTAAAGCGGTTGAAAAAATTAAAAATACTTATCCGAACTTACCATTGGTAGCAGGCAACGTAGCAACATATTCTGCCACTAAAGATCTGGCAGCTGCCGGTGCCGATTGTGTAAAAGTCGGTATTGGACCGGGCTCTATTTGTACGACCCGTGTGGTTGCAGGGGTAGGTGTTCCGCAGTTAACTGCGGTCATGGAATGTGCCCGTGCAGGAAAAGAAGTGGGTATCCCTGTTATTGCCGACGGTGGTATCAAATACTCCGGAGATGCGGTTAAAGCTCTAGCTGCAGGTGCGTCGGTTGTCATGATCGGGTCTCTCTTCGGTGGTACCAAAGAATCTCCCGGGGAAGTTGAATTATATAAAGGTCGTCGTTATAAGGTATATCGTGGTATGGGTTCGCTCGCCGCCATGAAAGAAGGATCATCTGACAGATATTTTCAGGAAGAAAAAACCGCTTCGGGCAAATTTGTCCCGGAAGGAATTGAAGGCCGGGTTCATTATAAAGGTGAATTAGCTGATGTGGTCTTTCAGTTGGTCGGTGGTTTGCAAAGCGGTATGGGTTATGCTGGAGCACAGTCGATCAAGGAACTTGGCGAAAAAGCTCAATTTGTTCAGATCACCAATGCCGGTCTGCGTGAAAGTCATGTCCATGATGTGCTGATAACCAAAGAAGCACCCAACTACTGGGTGGAAGAAAAATAATTAACAAAGGACAAAGGATAATTGACAATTCAAAGCAAAAAGCAAAAGGCAAAAAGTTGAAACTCACGTGTCATCCTGAAACGACCCCGAAACATCGGGGGCGGGTTCAGCCCCGAAGGGGTCCCGCAGGGAGACCTCCGCGAGAGTCAACGAAAATTGAATTATCGAAAGTTGTTCAGCAAAAAAAAACAAGAGAAGGAAAAAATATGAAGAAATTAATCACTATATGTTTATTGCTTCTTGTTTCGTTGATTGCTGTTTCATGTTTAAAAAATGAAAACAATGAATTCCCTTATTCTGTTTCTGTGAGATTTTTAAATGATTCAATCCCCGAACAAGCAAAAGATAGTATAGCTCTTTGGGTCACAACTGTAGAAGAATTTTCGACAACATCATACAGAATTGAAAATATAGTTGAAGAAAAAAATAACGAGATAAATATTGACCTTGTTAGACTCTATTTTGAAGGGATAGCAATGAACTGTGAGTATGGTTCTGTTCGTGAGCTTATTTATGTAACATTAGACGGAGATAATGAAACTTACTATTTGAATATTAATTCAGGTGGTAAAAGCAGCAAAGCGAAAATTATTGATTTGGATAGTCTAATTGTGTTAAAGCCGCTCAGAGAATCTAACGCTACTTTTGAAAATGATACGCTTTATATTTCTCAACCCTAAACCCCATACCCCTTACCCCTTACCCCTAAACCTTCCAGTTAACGTTTTTGAAATCTTTGTGAACAATATTAGACGAAAGTGTTCTTAAAATGTCAAAAAAGATACTCCTACATACTTGCTGCGCCGTCTGTGCCTCCGCTTGCGTTGAGAGATTACGCTCGGAAGAGATCGAGCCGGTACTATTTTTCTCAAATCATAATATCGCACCCAAAGAAGAATATGATAAACGTCTCGAATCGGCACGAAAACTTGCAAAAAGTTGGAATGTTGAATTGATCGAAGATACTTATGATCATAACAGCTGGCTGAAAGCGGTAGAAGGCTATGAAAGTGAACCTGAACGAGGTCTTCGCTGTAATCGTTGTTTTGCTTACAGTCTGGCAAGAACATCACAATATGCCGAATCGAATGGATTTGATGCTTTTACCACAACGCTTACTGTATCCCCGCATAAGGTCAGTAAGACAATATTTGAAATTGGCAAGCAATACCCGGGATATGAACCCTGGGATTTTAAGAAAAAAGATGG
>CAYTLV010000336.1:0-1924 GCA_964438445.1 uncultured bacterium
TCAAATGATTGCGCACAAATTCTTTATCTAATTGTTCAACAGTGTCTGGATTCTTTTCATAGTCCTCTGCTGACCAAAAACGAGATGAATCAGGCGTATGTATCTCATCGATCAATATGACCTTCCCATCTTTGATGCCAAATTCATATTTTGTATCGACAAGAATAATGCCGCGTTCTTTTAATAATTTCGAACCTCGATCAAAAAGCTTAACCGCATATTTTTCCATTTGAGAATAAATATCTTCAGTCGTCCAGTCTTCATTGAGAAGTTGTTCGCGGGAGATTTCGCGATCGCTGTCCTCTTTGGTTGTTGGCGTCAAAATAGGTGTCGGAAACGCATCATTCTTTTTCATTCCATCGGGAATGGGAACACCTGATACATCGCGTAGTCCTTTTTGATACTTGCGCCAAGCCGATCCGGTAATATAACCGCGTACGATCATCTCAATTTTCACCGGTTCAGCTTCATGCACTAAGGATGCATTCGTCCCGATCGCTTTGATCAAATGATTGTCCACAATATCGCGGGTTAGTTCAAACCACCAGGCTGCCAATGAATTCAATACTGCGCCCTTGCCCGGGATACGTGTATCCAAAACAAAATCAAAACTCGATAAACGGTCTGTGGCTACTATCAAGCGACGTTTTGAATCCACTCTGAAGCTGTCGCGCACTTTACCTGTGTGGATCTTCTTGATCTGGGGACTTGAAATCTCTTTCATGTGATTCATTATCTATCTCCTGATTTTTGTTTCTGACTAAATCTTCATTGACAGGATAACAGGATTATCAGGATTGCTAATATCTTGTTAGAATTTCCTATCTTACAACACTCGTACTTTTCGTCGAACATCTACTTTTTGCTCTCCGAAATTTATCAATAAACCTAAGTCAAAACCAATTGCCTTTAAGTAGTTAACCAATTGTACCTCATGAATAGGAAGTAAATGGCGTATTGATTTCAACTCAATTATAATACTATCGTTAACGATCAAGTCAGCAACATAATTTCCAACATCTACTCCATCGTATTCTACCTTAATGGGACATTGAGATTTAATATCAAACTCCTTGATCTTCGATAACTCAATCAACATACAATTTTCATATACCTTTTCTAGGTATCCGAAACCCATTTTATTGTAAACATTATATGCTGCACCAATAATCTCTTTAGTCACTTCTTCAAATAACATTTTCGTCCACCTAACTTGTTTTAGAAACTAAAATTTAAGCTAAGCTTTTCAACAATCCACTTCAAATAAATCTACGTACGCTAATTGTGATTTATATCACTAATAAACTATATATCCTGTTATCCTGTCCTAAACAATCCCGATAATCCTGTTATCCTGTCTAAAATAAAATCCCGTCTAATGTTTAAAGTGCCGCAATCCGGTAAATATCATTCCCATTCCCAACTCATCGGCTTTTTCTTTGACACTCTTATCACGCATAGAACCACCCGGTTGAATAATGGTCTTAATACCCGCTGTATTGGCGATCTCTATATTGTCCGGAAAAGGAAAAAATGCATCGGAAACCAAAATACTTTCACCCATTTTCGTTTTAATGGTGTCTTCCCAATTATCTTGATTGTTGCATTCATTTAGTAAATTTTCATGGCAACGCTTGATGGCCAATTCGGTTGAATTTATACGATTGGGTTGTCCACAGCCCATACCTAATAATTGGCAATATCCTTTTTCCGGTTTTCTAACCACACAAATTGCATTTGATTTGAGTTGTCGGACAATTTTTAATCCAAAATCTAGTAACTCGGCGTCAATTTCAGGATTAATCTTCGTGACACATTCGATCTTATCTTTGATCTTGACATCTGAATCTTGGTACAAGAGCGCATTATGTAAAAATTTCATATCCTTATTCGGAGTTAGGTAGTGCGGATCATACTCTACAAC
>CAYTLV010000337.1:0-1918 GCA_964438445.1 uncultured bacterium
TACTTTTAGCAAGTTTTGAATAGCTACTTATTAAGGGTTTAGATTATTTCTTGTGGTTTTAACAATTGAGTGAAGAATTTTAACTATTTCGGTACAATCGTTCAAAAGAGAACCCCAATCGCCATCATAACTTTTAGTTTTTATAACTAACTTAATCCAATATTCGGTTTCTTTTGTTTCTTTGAGGGCAATATTCATTTTTGGGAGAAAATCCTTTTTACTTTGGCCGTATTCTCCTTCAATGACATTTGCTCCTATACTTGTACCTGATTTTAACAATTGATTTGAAATAACAAATTCTTTTTTCGATTGTAAAAGATTGCAACATTTAACAATTCTTTCAGAAAAACAAAAAGTTTTATCGGCAATAATGCTCGTCCCCATATGCCCCCAATTTTATCTAGGAAATGTGTGTTTCCCGTTTTTAGTTATTCGTTATTAACTATTCATTAAACTTATTTCACCAATACCAGCTTTTGTACCTGGCTCAATCCGGCAAAACGTAACTTGCAAAAATAAACACCAGAGGGGCAATTTGCCGCGTTCCATGTGTAGGAATACTTTCCCGCATTATAGTGTTCATCAATGAGGACATCAATGCATTTCCCGTTAATATCATAGACCGTCATGTTAATATCATCGGAAAAAGGCACATTAAAGCTTATAGTTGTCTGAGGATTAAATGGGTTGGGGTAAGCAGGGTATAGTTCAAACTCATTGGGGATATGTCCAAAAATATCTTCTACAGATACCTCATTCGCAGATTCAAAGAAGTCAACAATACGACTTATGAGATCACTTCGCTTATCCTCACCCTGTATTGTTTCAAAAGGAAAGCCCAAAGAAATAACTTTACCTGTGTCGCTTGACGTTCCAAAAGGTCCCACATAGCCAATGCCGGCATAAGCAGACCCGGAATAATGCAAGATAAATTTTCCACCGCCATTTGCCCGAATGATATCGGGATAATCTTCTTGATATAATGCCGATGTACCACCATAATTAAATGTCAATCCCGTAAAACGAGTATTGGCTCTACCATAGACTGAGTAATCGCCGGAATCATCTCCGACATATATTGTTTTTAAATAATTATTATAAAAACTTTTGTCGCTCGATGAGCCCTTATATCCAATATCATAACCGATTTCCGATCCGCTTACGAATAAGTAACCACCTTGTTCAAGAAAGGTTTTTACCTTACCTTGTTCCGTGGAACTGAAAGTTTCGTCTGAGGTACTTTCATCGCCACAGAACCAAATAACGCAATCATAGTCCGCAAGAATAATATCACCATCAATGATCGCCTGATTATCGCAAGTGGTATAACCCCAAGTTTCAGGAAGGGCTTTTGCGTAATATCCCGAAATAGCATGATAAGAAAGATTCCATCCTTGATCATTTGAAACACGGTCGTAGCCATCAACGATAAGAGCAAATTTATTTGCTGTGCTTTCTTTCATGTAATAGGTATCGGAGGTATCTCCTGTCTCACAGTCATGAAAGGGGACAAGCTTAACGGAACGTTGACAAATACAATCTATCGCTTCAAGCCTAATTATTGTCGAGTCTACAGGGTAGATTAGATGGTTCCGTCCGCTTTCACCGTCATCGAATTCTTCGATCAGCAATACTGAATCGATGTTATTCGTATAATTCCATTTTAGATCCCAGCTTCCGCCTTCATTGTGTATGATCGAATGGATCCGCGGTTGGCCGGGCAAATTATCAAAGACCCGAACCGCTGCGTTTGCAACTGCTTGGCGGGTGGATGATACACTCGTAGCATCGTCGGGATAGACTCGGTTGGTCAACAAGACAACAAAGAGTTCCCTAGTAGGGTCCATAAATGCAGAGGTGCCCGTGTAACCTGTATGTCCATAGTTTAAATCTGACATAAGAGATCCCGCAGAAGAAC
>CAYTLV010000338.1:0-1916 GCA_964438445.1 uncultured bacterium
TTGATGCCAATGTCCCAGCTTAATTTTTTGAGCGCAATACCACCTTTAGCATCGGAGATCCAATTGCGTGGCAGAGAGAATATTTACTCCGAATTGTTTCCGATGTAAATCGGGTAGTATGGCCGGAATGGATCCAATATTACGATTCCATCCCTCTAAGCGACAAAGATTTCCTTTATGCAGTCACAGCTATTGATCCAGCAATATCCCAAAAAAACAGTGCTGATTATACGGCTATGGTCTCTGCTAGGGTATATAAAAAAGATGATAAATTATATATCTATATATTACCGAACCCAGTGAACGAAAGGTTGACGCTGCCACAAGGATTAGAAAAAGCAATCTACTTATCTAAAAGCTTAGGCAACGGGTGTCCAACGAGAATTGTCGTTGAAGATGTCGGCTATCAACGTGGCTTTATTCAAGTTCTAGAAAGCGTTGACATGCCCGTCGAAGCTTTCGGGGTAGAAGGACAGGACAAAAGGTCAAGGATTGCTTCTACAACCCATCTTATCAAGTTCGGCAGCGTTCTTTTCCCCAAGAAAGGAGCTGAAAAAATAATTCAACAACTAGTAGGTTTTGGTCTTGAAAAACACGATGATTTAGCCGACGCCTTCACGATGGTTATCTTAGACACAATGAGACAGGATTTAAAAACGTACAAAGCTGAAGATTTTATTGTTCTTTGATAAGGAAGAATAATATAAATCAAGATGGTTTAACTTAAAACTCCTTATTTAATACTGCAACTCTCTAAGATAGGATAACCGAGCGGAGATCCTGATGCTTTGCATTGAACAATAATTTCTTGTCCCTTTTTGAGTTCGGCTAACTGACTGGCGTAGCTTTTGCTGAAAACAGCCTGAGTTTCCAAAAACCCAAAGGTAATATAAGGTCTTCCCATGATATCTGTGCCAAAATCGTCAATTGAACCAGTAACCTCAACTTGCTTACCTTTATATTTTTGCCCGGCTGCCACGCTATTATCTTTATACTCCTGATATAAATCTTCTGCGGAAATCTTAATGGATGTTTCTTGCTGGATATGCACGGGTTGTTCATTAATCTCCTGCTGGACATTCGCAGGGCTGTTGTTAATTTCTGACAATGGCTTTGTATCTACATCACTTCCCTTTAAATTCGCAATTATTATTGCCGAAAGGACGATAAAGAGAATAAACTTAAGTCCTCCAGAAATGGAGAACTTGAGCTTTTTCTCCACTAACTTATTTGCTGGAGGCAAAAGAATAAACGCCAGCAAAAGGTACAATATCCCCGCAACGGGAGATTTAAAAATAGTGGCCAAACCGCCAACCACAGACAATACCCCCAAAATCCAACTCAAAATGAAGCCCAAGGTTACTTTTTTAACCTTTTTGTTTTCTTGTTCCATAAAGTTAAATGTTAATTAATTAAATTATGAATTAAATTTTATAATAATCTCTATAAAAGATTCTCTAATCATCACATTGTTATAGCTTACGGAAAATCTATACAACTATCGAAATTATTAGGACGACATCTTAACAATCTATAATAGGTCTTTTTGATTCCAACAAGCCATCCATATTTTCTAATCGCTAAAATGGCGTATTCCGAACAAGTAGGATAAAAACGACATCGTACTCCAAGATGATACAAAATGCGGGATAATGTTTTCTGATATATCTTTATTAAAAGGTTTATTGCTTTAGACATTGTGTACAATTATTTCTTTCTTAATTGCCTTAGAACCACATTTCGGGCATTTATTAAGGTCGATCCCCTTTTTGTTGGGTATTAAAAGCGCGGGGAAACAACCACCACAGCACATCATTGACTTGCCCAAATTATGCATATTATCAAGCTTTGATTCCCTAACTTCTTCTTTCCCATAAAACCAAATATTACCACAGGCAGAACAAATGCATTTTGTC
>CAYTLV010000339.1:0-1911 GCA_964438445.1 uncultured bacterium
AAAGGAATCCGTCAATTGACGGATTCTTTATGTTTTAGTATTAAATAAAGTTTTTGACTTCTCGTTACTCGTTACTCGTTACAAACTCTTCATTTTCTTTATAAAATCCGGATCCGGATAAGCTCCAATACCAATGATGTCATCGGGGAAATCGACCATGCCGTTCTCGATCGTTACACCACCGATAATGGGCTCGTCAATGTGTCCGACATTAGCATCCAGATCAAAATACTGAACGATGGGATGTGCCATTGCAAAATGACAGAATGCTGTATTTGCCAAACCTGATTCAGACATACAACCTGTCATACAGGAAATATGAGCTGCTTCACAGATATTGGCGATCATGATAGCATTTTTGATACCACCCGATTTCGATATTTTAATATTGATCATCGGTGCAGCTTGTTTTTGGATAACTGCCATCGCATCTTCAGGTGAGAAGACGGACTCATCTGCCATGATAGGAATGCTGGTGCGTTCGGAAACATATTTCATACCATCCAAATCCCAACGACGGACAGGTTGTTCACAGAATTCAATGTCCAGTTCTTCCATTTCATTCAGACATCTTACTGCAGTCACACGATCCCAGCCCTGGTTGGCATCAATACGGATCTTTATATCCGGACCAATTGCTTTTCGAATTTCTCTTAGACGTAAAATATCTTCTTCAGGATCAATACCAACCTTGGTCTTGATCATGCGAAAACCTTGATTGACGATCTTTAAGGCATCTCTACCGGCTTCTTCGAGTTTTGCTATACCCATCGTAAGATCGGTCTCCATGGGGCGTTTTTCGCCACCGAGGAAGCGATATAGAGGTAGATTCGCATGTTTTGCCGCCAGATCATAAAGTGCCATATCAAATGCACTTTTGATGGTGCTGTTCAAGGGAAGAAATGCATCTAGTTCCCGGACGCGTGAAGCATAATCCAATGGATTTTTTCCGATAAGTACGTCGCGCAGCTCTTGAGCGGCCGCAAGATTGATTAATTGAGTTTCGCCTACGATAGCGCGAAAAGAGCTGGCTTCTCCCCAGCCGTCTACGCCATCATTCGTGCGGATATGGATTAGCACATTTTGTGCTCCGCTAATGACCATTGTTGCAATTTTAAATTCATGTTCACTGGCTACATTGAATGGATAAATATCGATGTGAGTGATTTTCAGCTTGTTATTCATGGTATTCTCCTTCTTTAGGGCGAAGTTTAATAAAAAAAAACATAAAAAGCTTTGAAAATCTATTGAAAGTATCAAATCTTTTTGTTACTTTAACAGTAATATTAGTTTAAAAAGCAGAAATTAACGAATTAATAAGTATTACCGAACCTAAGGAAGGAAACATATGGTTAAATATAGCAAAAGAGCATTTTTATGCTTTTTCGTGTGTTTATTCCTCACGCAAGGCCTTTTTGGCGCAATTACAGGAAAGATCGCCGGTGTGATTCGTGATGAACAAACAAAAGAACCGCTGATCGGTGCAAATATTATTATTCTCGAGGATGGGAACGCAACATCCAGGGGAGCTGCAACCGATGCTGAAGGATATTATGCTATTCTGAATATTGATCCGGGCGTGTATTCGGCACGTGTCAGCTATGTGGGTTATGCCCACACACTGATCACCGACATCATTGTAAGTATTAACTTAACAACTGAATTAAATATTGATTTACAGATCGAAGCCATTAGCGGGGAAGAGGTTGTAGTGGTTGCAACCCGTTCACTTCTTAAGGATGATTCATTTGCATCTACACACAATGTGACAGCAGAAGAGATGCAGGTTCAACCTATCGATAACTTTATGACTATTGCCCAAAATCAACCCGGTGTTGTTGGCTCTCACTTTCGTGGTGGTCGTTCCGGTGAAGTTCTTGTTGTCGTTGATGGTATGCCGGTTAGAGATCC
>CAYTLV010000340.1:0-1893 GCA_964438445.1 uncultured bacterium
GAAAAACAGGATTGTATAATCCGCTATTATGAAAAAATGTTTAATTTATATCTCATTATTGCTAATTATCTTCACTCCCCTTTCAGCTGAGATCGAAGGACTGCTCATCAATCAATATGGTGGCGGGGTTATCAATGCCAATATCAATATAACACTCGCTGGTGAAAGCACGATCCTAGACTATGTTGTCACTGATTCAAGCGGTTCATTTTCCGCAACAATTCCAGATGCCGACATGATCTATTCACGGCTTTTCCCCTCTTACCCAAACCCCTCAAAGGGATCTGCCGTACTTCCTTTTTATTTGCTCGAAGCCGGAGATGTCCATCTGACTATTTTTAATCTCCGTGGCGAAAAAGTATCTTCAAGATTTCTCGCCCAACGACCTGCCGGTTTTCAACAGATCGTATGGCAAGCCAATGATGATCATGGGCGACCTTTACCCCTTGGTTTGTATATCATCAGGCTTGAAGCTGCCGATCATTTCAGTAGTATTAAAATTATTGTCATTGACCATAATGCTTCAATAGTCAGTCCAGCCCCGATCGATCAGTTTATTCCACAATATATAGAGACCGCGGGTTATGATCTTCATGTTAGTTTTTTAGATGGTAATACTGCACTTATTGAAGATGTGAAATTGATACCGGAAATCACAAATCGTTATTATGTCAACGAAATTGTTGCTTTACCCTTTATTGCAGAGGGTGAATTTCTTAAGGTATTTAGGAACGGCACCTATGAACCCATCTTTCTTAAGGGTGTCAATCTTGGCGTTGCCGTTCCCGGCACACAACCCGGAGAATTGGCAGCAACTCGTGAGCAATATGCTAATTGGCTTCGGGAAATAGCTGATGCAGGCTTGAATTATCTGAGAACTTACACCTTGCATTATCCGCGATTTTATGAAGAACTAGAAAATTATAATATGGCAAATCCCGATAACCCTATCTATCTGATTCAGGGTGTCTGGCTAGATGAAGAATATGAAGAGGATCTGGTCGTAGCTCAGTCAGTTAAATTTAACGATGACATTGAGGAAGTGGTTGACTGTCTGCATGGAGATAAAGTAATAACTCATCGTTATGGCCGCGCATACGGAACTTACGAAACAGACGTATCGCCTTGGTTGTTTGGCTACATTATTGGTCGGGAGATCTATCCCTCGGAAGTTATTCTTCTTGAGGTCAATTATCCGGATAGTACATCGTACACCGGAACCTCAATCAGCATCGAAAGTGATTACCCCATTGATGTATGGTTGACAGCAAGGCTTGATCATCTTGTAAGCTATCAGCGCAGTATCTACCAGACAGAACGTCCGGTAAGCGTCAGCTCGTGGCCCACATTAGATCCCCTAACTCATCCAACAGAAGATCCCGAACGTACAGAGGAAGATATCGTGACATTGGACATGTCCACTATTGAATGTCACAATGCACCCGCAGGATTTTTTATGAGTTATCATGCTTATCCCTATTACCCGGACTTTATCAGTGAAGATCCCGGATATCAAACTTATTCGGATTCTGTGGGACCGAATTCCTATCTTGGTTATTTGCATGACCTAAATAATCACTATGTGAACATACCTTTGGTTATAGCTGAATTTGGCGTCCCGTCCAGTTGGGGAAATGCTCATTTCGCTTTTAGCGGCATGCATCATGGTGGTTTTAGCGAATATGAGCAAGGTGAGATCAATGTGCGTTTATTGAATAATATTTTTGATACCGGGTGTGCCGGCGGTTTGGTTTTTGCTTGGATCAATGAATGGTTTAAAAACTCTTGGATCACGGCGCCCTTTGGCTCAGACGCATCGCGAAGACACTTTTGGCATAATGTTACATCCCCCGAACAAAACTACGGAATGATAGGGTTCAAAGAAGCTGATCC
>CAYTLV010000341.1:0-1882 GCA_964438445.1 uncultured bacterium
GAACTTACAGGAGGCGAAAACCAATTTGATCGCATCAGTAGTGGTTTATATCGCTGAAATGGATGCGATTGTAGCTGAACTGAAATTGAAGGAGGAAGTATAATGTGAGTCAGAAAGGAAACGGCGAGATGGAAAATGACAAAGAAGCATTAAGAATAGCCTGTAAGAGATTGTCGAAAAGTGTACACATTCCACCGCCGGAAATGTACGAATTCGACCCGAAAAAACAAGACCTTGCGGATTATGAGATTGATTGCTGGGTTTTGCATTTTCAGGAATTAGCAAAGGAGGACAAATAAAATAAGGGGGCGAAAGCCCCCTCTTCTATTCCATATATTCAATTTTCCCAATTCGATTTTCATGGTCAACCAATGTATCTTCGTGTTCGTCAAGTTTATCATTAAATTCGTCATGCTCTTTAGCGTTATCTTTTTCCCGCCGTGTGCAATCTTTTTGTATAAATGTTAATGTTGTGTCAAGTTTAACGATTGTTTTATTCAGGTTGACAATCGGGCGAAACACCACATATAAAGCACCTATAAAAAGGAGTAATGAGAAGATAAACGAAAACATCCATTCTATTGTTATGCTTTCTGGCACGATTACACCTCTTTATCTGAAATTCCCGCCGTAGTCGGGTCAATAAATACACCTAAGCCCATCAAAATGTTAAGCACAATTCCAACAAATTGCATGAAGGTATCCTCTGTAATCGGTGGCACGAAGCCAAACATTCCCGCTATCTGATATACAAAAGTAACTACCGCTGCAATTAATCCGGCGAGAAATGCCTTATTTTTAAATCTTTTTTTAATATCCATTTTCTGTTCCTTTCAAAGTGTGCGAATAACGAATTCTTTATGACCGAATTTATCTTCATAATTATCAAAGTGCATCCCCCAATCGTAAGTGTTGCATCCTCCTATCTTGTTATGGGTTTTGCAAATTACTTGCCAAGCGGTTATAAACTCATTGTATTTAGATTGTGGAACATTTGATATGTCACACGCCCGACCGTCAAGGTGTATTGAATTTTTTGAAGCCCCAGATAAACCTGAATTGAATATCTTTGTTCTGAACCAACTCGACACCTCCATAGGTTTTGCGTACCAATCACGTAGTTCTTGCATCATCTGTGCAAATTCTATAACTTCGGGAGTCAGTACAAGTTTTACATCTTCATCCGCGAGTGAATTCATCATTTCATCAAGCGAGAAGTTTTCTACTATTCTTCCAGTAATGCTATCCATTTTTAATCTCCTGTCCGCACAGTTTACAAAATACCCTTGTATCTTGTGGGGTATCTTGTGGGGTTTTTCTAATACAAACAACACTTGCTACGGGTCTGCCGTAAAATCCCTCTCGCCTACCTTCGCAAGCAAGCAATACATCTTTCTTCCAATCGTAGAACGCTGTTGATCCACCACTATCTTGTATCAGCATTAATGCCACATCATAGTTTTCAAACATATGGTTTCTTATTGCTGTTTCTGTAGACTTGACCACCCCCTGAATGTGAAAGTATCTTCCATCTTTTAAGAGTCCGTTTGCGTTTCGGGTTCTTCTCCCCCAAGACGAAACAGATTTAGCGATGCCATCATTCACGGCTAATTTGTAGCCGGAGCAAATGTTGTCGTCATTAAGGAATATCTTCTGTGGCGTTCCACCATAACCTACATCGCTACCTTTTGCCTTTAAGTAGGTTAGCGTTCTGCCTTTAATAACTCCGTATTTATCGTTGCCGTTTCCTCTGCTATTAAAGAAAGCAAGGTTATAAACGAAGTCTGCATTTTCCTCAATAGCCCATTTTTTTAATGTTTTAGGTGGTTTTACTTCTGCCTTGTACGGATAGCCTGCAAAATAGACCTCTGATTTATCGTAA
>CAYTLV010000342.1:0-1862 GCA_964438445.1 uncultured bacterium
TATCATTGTGTTATTGATATCATATTGCAGATCATGGAAATCTTGATTATTCATTCTGAGTCCTTTCATCTTTATATGGCGGCGGTGGGATTGTAATTTTCAGAAACTCAGCCGCCCACAACACACATTCGTCAGAATATTTCATAAAACCAATAGTTGATAAATCTTTTGTGCTCCCAACTACCGGCATAACACCGTCTTCTATTAGTAAAAACTTCTTTTTTAATTCCGCATGAACTGTCTTTTTATCACTTCCGGTTTCTTTGACGATTGTTTTAACTACCACGCCGAAATAATACTTATTTTGTTGGATTGTTCGGTTCTGTACATACTTTTCATGGGTTTCAACATACCGGGTATTCGGCTTTAATCCCTTGAGAAACGCCTCGCGTTGTTCTGGCCATTCATATTTTGGTTCCCCGGCAAAGATGCTGTAATAGAATTTGGGTTTCATGCCCCAACCCTTCGCACCATTTCAGAAAGTTCTTTCAGGAAAATCGGCAATTCAATTTCAATCTGGTCAATAATTTTCGGGTCCGGGGTTATCCGCTTTTTCCACATTGGGTTTGCCGTGATCTCAGGGCAATAGTTTATAAAATCAATCCAACCCCGGCCTGTTACCCATAGGAAGTGCTGGCATTGCCTCATATACCCGGTTTCGATTTTTTCTGTGTCTAATAACTCAACATAAACATGGGGCAAACGAACCTTAATCTCAACACCGCCATCACTCCCAACCAAACCATCAGGAGACACATGGACCCCGAAAATATCAGATTTAATTAATGCGACCTGCTCAACTGTATTGCCGGAAATAAATTCATAATATTTACGGGCTTCATCTTCATATTCCTGACCCCGTTGCATGTATTGATTAGTGTATGAGTCTGTTTTTATGCCAGACAATATTTCACCCGCCAATTTATACATTAATGATTTGCGAGTTTTCCCCTTACCTTTCGCCAGAACAG
This sequence comes from uncultured bacterium, assembly GCA_964438445.1. Lineage (GTDB taxonomy): Bacteria > Fidelibacterota > Fidelibacteria > Fidelibacterales > Fidelibacteraceae > M50B103. The sequence goes on from CAYTLV010000342.1 coordinate 972, forward strand.
CATCAATAGAACATCCACCGACCGACCCCAACCGGTACTTAAACCACTCCTCGCTGCCCTGATCAACATCTCTGATTATTTCAGGCATCATTTCCCCCTTTTCGCTTCAAGCATCGAAATTGCCTGATCGTAGATAGAGGAATCCATATGTTTTAAATCAGTAATCTTAAAAAAATTTAAGAATGCTTTTTTATCAGCTTTTACTTCAATAATAAGTGTTTCGATGTTGGCAATTTGATCATCTGATATCATTTCTGCCGGTAGGTTATATTGATTCCCATCCCACCGACCCATATAAATATCAGCGGCAACACCGAGCGTCTTTAAGGCCACGCTTAAAGCGTCCGTGATCGCCATTTTATACCCTTCGTCTGATGAATGAAGTCCTAATTTTTCTTTTACGATAAGCATAGACCCGCCAACGCCAGGGATAGGATTAGACCATTTTTCTCCATCCATATACCAGACCTTAACCTCTGCAAAAGCAAAGACCTGATTCTCTGAGGCTGGCTCATTCCATAACTTAGAAACTTCATATTTCCATCCGTGACCGATTGGCCCGAATATTTCCGTCATAGCTTTATACCGCCACTGCGGATTAATATCGGATTTACCCTTCAACCGCCCCGCTCCGATGGTTTTTAAAGCCTCTTTCGGGGGCTGTGACACTGCACTCCAAATTAATAAATTATCATTACTCATTTTCCCCTCCTTAGTTAAAATTAAATGCTGCCCTTTTGGAACTGGGAGCCTCATTTGAGGTAGTCCGCGCCGGACCTACTCAGGCAGCAATGGTTTATTCATTCGTATTTTCACCGACCCCCCTTTAATGCCAGCAACGTCCTAAAACTATCCAAATCCTGTTCCACCTTCGCTTTTTCATCACACAAC
>CAYTLV010000343.1:0-1861 GCA_964438445.1 uncultured bacterium
ACTCCTTATTCGATCAACTCGCTTGTTTATTTGTTATATTTTATTATATTTTTTTAAACAATTCACTGTTCAACCATTGCATGAGCAACTTTTAAAAAGCCTGCAACATTTGCACCGCGAACATAATCTACATAACTATCATTAATGCGTCCATTTTCGACACATTGTTCGTGAATACGAATCATGATATGATGTAACTCTTTGTCCACTTTTTCGCTTGTCCACGAAAGACCCATATAATTCTGACTCATTTCAAGTCCTGAAGTAGCTACACCACCGGCATTTGAAGCTTTACCCGGTGAATAAAGAATTTTTGCATCTTCGAAAACTTTTACGGCATCAGGTGTAGATGGCATATTCGCACCTTCAACAACACAGGTACAACCATTTTTAATAAGTGCTTCGGCATCATCTTTATCCAGTTCATTCTGAGTAGCACAAGGCAGAGCAATATCCACAGCTTGTTCCCAAGGACGTTTACCCGGATGGAAAGTAGCATTTGGAAATTCTTTGGCATAAGGTGCAACAATATCATTATTGCTTGAACGGAGCATCAGCATGTAATTTATCTTTTCATCGCGGATACCATCAGAATCATAGATATACCCGTCAGGACCGGAAAGTGTCACTACTTTTCCGCCAAGATCATTAACCTTAGTGGTAGCTCCCCAGGCAACATTGCCAAATCCGGAAATGGCAACTTTTTTTCCTTCTAAACTTTTACCCACATTCTTCAACATTTCATTGGCAAAATAAACAACACCAAAACCGGTAGCTTGAGGCCGGACTAATGAGCCACCCCAAGTAATACCTTTGCCGGTCAAAACACCGGTAAATTCATTTTTAATTCGTTTATATTGTCCATATAAATAACCAATCTCACGGGCTCCAACACCGATATCACCGGCAGGAATATCCGTCCGTGCACCAATATGACGTTGTAGCTCGAGCATAAAGCTTTGACAAAAACGCATGATCTCGCCATCGGAACGACCGCGAAAATTAAAATCAGATCCGCCTTTACCTCCACCCATGGGCAAGGTAGTTAAAGCATTCTTAAATGTTTGTTCAAATCCAAGGAATTTTAAGATCGAAAGATTCACACTCTGGTGAAAACGTAATCCACCTTTATAGGGTCCAATTGCCGAGTTGAATTCTATTCTATAACCACGATTCACTCTGACAACCCCTTGATCATCCACCCATGGTACGCGGAACATGATCGTACGCTCAGGTTCAACCAGTCTCTCTAAAATACTTGCATCTTGAAAAATGGGATTATCAATATAAACATCCCATACAGAGTCAACCACTTCTACTACTGCTTGCAAAAACTCGGGCTGATTGGGGTTTCTTGCGGCTACAGCGTTAATAAATTCACGTTTGCTCATTCTGTTTTTTCCTCCTAATATATAAGCAAAGCTTACGAGACCCACTTTTATGATCTCGCTTTAAACATCGATCCCGCTTCTCTTAATACCGGGATCACATCTCTTCTTGTTTAGTAACAAGAATCTCTCAATTATGTGATAATTTAATGATATTTTTCCTTAAAAGTAAACATGAGTTTTGGCTATTTTCTATTATTTTAGCGGTTTTGGGAGGATTTTAAGAGTTACGATATTTGGATAATTCCGACGAAAATAAACAAAGCGAAATGAATAATAAATACTTTATGATGATTTGTTTTTTATTTTAGGATTTGGATAATTTTTTATCGTAACCCGGATAAATTTTAAGTTTAATTTACTAAATAATTTATAAAAAAAGAGACGCGATAAATCGCGTCTTTACATTTACATTAGAATCAATATTAAACACATGAAAAGCTATCTCGACCGTTCTTCACGTCTTACGATTT
>CAYTLV010000344.1:0-1830 GCA_964438445.1 uncultured bacterium
AGCTTGCCTGTTTTTGCAAATAGCTTTCAGTTGCACTTACTTGTTGAATTCAGGTTTAGTTATAATAATATTATTCGCTTTTATTTTTCTTAATTGGTAAAACTGTCAAGATAAACAAAAATATCAAGCCTATTGATGCTCCAACGATCAACGAGTTATTAAACCCATTTCCCGGTGTCAAATTAAAGATCACTAATACTGCCGCGAAAGATATCCTTCCCAAAAGGCCTTGAGTGAAATAATAGGTGGCTCTCAAGTTAGATGGTAATTTATATGTCGTTTGGGCTCGAACGATCGGCGAGGAGATCGCATCGGGAAGCCCACGAAGCATAAGCAAGACAACAACTACATATGACCCCTCGATACCCATAATTGCGATCATGGCGATCTGCAGAGCAATAACAATCAGGAGGATGGCCTTTGTACCTGTCAACTTTCCCATTTTCATGGCCCTGTGCGCAAAGAAAGACGCAATGATCATACTCAAAGCTGTATGAAAACCAAGGACCAGGGGGCTCATTTCACTTAAGGCGGCTTTCCCCTCAAACGATATAAGCATTTTATTAATGTAAATCTGGTAAAGCTCGTATGGAATATGGTTCAGGACCGTGATGATCACGGTAAAAACAAATAGGTATTTTAGAGTAGGGTCTTTCGCTATTTTGAATACATTTTTCATCTGAAAAAAGGATGCGAAGGTTCTTCTCTATTGTGACATTCCGATTCCGGGTCTTTCATGCTAGCAACCAAAACAACAGAAAACACGGCAAAAACGAACGATAAACCGTATGTTATGCGATATTCATTTAACCACGCAAATAAACCGCCGATCACTGCTGCAACAGCGATTGAAATAAGGCCTCAAACGGACAGCTTAGCTTCTCGATGACCGTATTCCGATTCTTTTTTTAATGATGATAATATAGCAAAATGTAATGACGTGTCAGTTCCGGAAGCAAAAGCCCAGCCAGTAGCAAGAAAGAACTGAGCTACTGCAAACATACTGAAAAAACCGCCTATGAAAAACAACACATAAGAAATACTTAAACTAATTGCAGAGATCAGCAAGGTTTTCTTTCGGCCAAAGTAATCCGAAAAATAACCAGAAGGGATTTCCAGTATAAATACCGAGGCATAATAAATGGCTTCAAGCAAGAATATTTGTTTTAATGTAACAACTGTCGAAAAGTAGAGAACAAATAAAGGCGTCCAAAAGTAAGCGCGAGTAAGGATTACATACCAATTATAGGATCTAAGAGATCTATTCTATGCCTTTTCATTTGGGTCACAGCTTATATTCCTTTATCCCGTTTTAATGTGGAAAATTTAGAGTTTAGCGGTTGATTTCAAATTATATAATTGCCCATTTAAAAAAATACAAACGCTATAAATAGCGCCTTTTTGTTCTTGTTTCTTGGATCATTTTTTACTCTCTATGTAAGATCATCTTTACGATCGCCGGCAATGCTCTAATATTATATGTCCAACCCAAAACAACTGTAGCAATAATGATAATTTTAACTTCTGGGGAATGGTTAAAAAACATAGCGATGGTTGCGGTCACCATAAGAACTGCAAAAGGAAGCCAAACACCCTGATTCTTTTTGAAGATTATATATACCAGTATTGGCACCACCATGAAGGCGATAAGAAGCTCCCAGCGAACAAAGAAAAGAAATATTCCCATAATGACAGCGGCTCCTTTTCCACCTTGAAAATTAAAATAAAGGGGATATATGTGCCCATATAGAGCACCAACACCGATCAATCCTAAAGCAAAATCGGGTAGCGTGAAATAGTAGTCGGCAATGATCATGGGGATAAGGGATT
>CAYTLV010000345.1:0-1830 GCA_964438445.1 uncultured bacterium
ATATTTGACTTTGTTTATGCTTGGATTTTGGATCATTATGACGGGACCATTGACGGGTACCTGAATTGGCTGGCCACGTTTGACGTGAGCGATGAAATTAAAGAGGATGTTGAGGGGTTGCAGCTTTTGACCGCGCATAGTAGCAAGGGCCTGGAGTTTTCCACAGTGATTTTAATTGGATTAAACGAAGGTATTTTTCCATCAAAACAGTCAATAACCCGGAATGACCTATCGGAAGAAACCCGCCTGATGTATGTTGCCATGACCAGGGCCGAGAATCAGTTGATCCTTACCAGCAGGCCCCTAAAAAAAGATGACAATGAAATAAAAAATCCGGTATCAAGGTTTATAAAACAAGCAATTGGCTAATATTAGCAGTATATCTATGAACTTAGTTGATTTTAATCCTTATTCACTTCTGGTTGGCTGTCATCACCTGTCACCGCCTGTCACCGGGTTTTACAAAGTTTTTCTATGGGTGTATTATCTTTAATATGATTAAGACAAACATACATAAAAAGGAGAACATCATGGGGAACTTAATATGTGGACAATGTAAAAAATGTGTAATGATGACAAGCCGTGGTTGTGCTGATGATGTAGAAAATGATGACCTTGAAAATGGTAAATGTTTGGATTTTTTTGAAATAATGCCAATCGTAGATGTTCTTCCGCTTGATATGAGCTTAGAAGAACAAGACCTTTATATGTAATTTTAAAAAAGGAGTTTAGAAATGGAAAAATACAGATTTGACGATGCATACGGGAAAGTATATGAGTACGAAAATGGTGCTTATATTTATTCAGGAAGTTATCTTGGCTTTGGGATATCATCAGACATGAGTGACGAAGAAAAAACAATAAAATGTGAAAACTCTGAAAGGTATTAAAATGACTCCTAAATCATTCAAAAAATCAAACAAAGAAAAAGAAATCCGGGCCTGTAAACGTGGAACAGCCACACAGGCCATCGGAACTATTGAAAAAGACACTGATACTTTCATCCTGACATACGGTCAGTTTTCATTGATAGATGCTCTCATGGTCATACTCGATCAGACAGGCCCTGCCCATGTAGCAATCTCAACGTGGACGGCTGCCCATGCTCACCTGGACAAATCACAAGAGCTTATGGAAAACTCTGAAATACTTTCTTTAAAAATGATCGTTGACAGGTCTTTCAAAACCAGACAGCCGGGATATTTTGAACATATGATCAAGCTTTTTGGTGTTGATTCAATCCGTGAAATGAGAACCCATGCCAAGTTTATCACGGTCCGGAATGACAAATTCAATATCGTTGCCAGAACTTCCATGAACCTTAATGAAAATCCAAGGCTTGAAAATATTGAAATCTCTGAAAGCAAAGATTTTGCTGACTTCTTCTCGGCCATTGTCGATGATATTTTTAAAGAAATTGACCCATCCGAAAACAAATCTGACATGCTGGAATTTTCAAGCCTTCCGGAAAACCCAAGATTTAAAATGGTGTCTGGTGACTATATAAAACGTCAAAATCTTAAAGAAGCGAGGTACACGCATGAACTTAGAGAACATAAAACGAGCTAAAAATCAGGTCGGAAAAGCAACGCCGGAGGTTATGATTGAACTGCTTGCTTCCCAAATTGGGATTGCAGATGAAGCCAGGGCCAGGATAATTGAGGAGGGTATTGTGGTTAGGGACATGAAAGGATCTGTAATAAAACATCCGGCTATTGATGTTGAATTAAAAGCGCTGAAAGCCATTCAGGATGTTATAAATAATAATCGATTTTAAGGAGGTGCCAACGAACCAACACCGCACAAACCGATTTTAACCATAACAAAAAA
>CAYTLV010000346.1:0-1829 GCA_964438445.1 uncultured bacterium
ATAGAGAGGATGTTTTTTATTGCTCCATGAGGTGCTTAAAGGTAGTGTATGCATCTTGAGAAAACGGTTCTATAATATCTGGTGTTGGTGAGAAATTCACTAGCACCATTTTTAGTGGCAAAAAATAAGCGAGACATTCAAACATAGCTTTGTTAAACTGTAATCGACTAAAACCACAAAACAACAAAGGAGCTATGCCAAATGTCTCATAACGATTTTATATTAAATACACTAAATTTAAAAGACCCTTGTATCAAATTCGATGAAAATTATTATTCTGAAGAAATAATCAACCATGTTGAGAGTAAGATTTTCTCTGCAAGCTTATCCTACGTACCTGACGCATGTCCGCACTGCGGTCATGTCTTTGATTATTCGATTATCAAGTACGGGTTTAAACTCTCTACGATTATTTTACCAAGAGTCTCTGAATTCAATACTTACCTCAAGCTCAGAAAGCAGCGCTATTATTGCAAACATTGCGCTCAAACTTTTACGCTCAAAACGGACATTGTCAAAGAGCATTGTTTCATCTCCTACAACACAAAACTTGCTATTGCACTAAAAGCAAAAAAGAAAATCTCCGAAAAAGATATCGCCTCCGAATACAATGTATCTCACTGCACAGTCAGTCGCACCATTGATAATTTTTATCAGTATTATCGTCCTAAGAAGAACTTTCTTCCGCCCAATCTGAGCTTTGATGAGTTCAAATCTGTTAAATCTTCGGAGAGTGCTATGTCCTTCATCTTCATCGATTCAAGCACTGGCAAGCCTATTGATATCGTTGAGGACAGACGCATAGACCATCTGATTAAGTACTTCATGGGCTATTCAAAAGCTGCTAGGTACTCAGTTGAAAGCATTGTGATAGACATGTATGTTCCCTATATGCAGCTAATCAAGAAAGTCTTTCCCAATGCCCAAATTATTTTAGATCGTTTTCACATGGTACAGCTCTTCAGTAGAGCTTTCAATAAAACGCGTGTATTGGCGATGAAAACCCACACGGCCTATCATAATAAATTTAAAAAGTATTGGAAACTGCTACTAAAAAATCATGCAGATCTCGACTTTATTCATTCGTATTATCGTCGCAGTTTTAAAAAACATATGAGGCAAATTGATATTGTAGAATTCCTTCTAGATCTTGATCCGGTCCTTAAAGCATCTTATATCCTTTATCAAGAAGTGCTCAGTGCTATTAAATACCGAAAAGAAAACCTACTTGAATCCTTGCTCCATGATGTGGATCCACTTGTCTCGGATTATATGCGTACCTCGGTTCAATCAATGCTTAAACATCTGAATTATGCAAAAAACGGTTTGAAGTACCCTTTCAGCAATGGACGTATTGAAGGTCTAAACAATAAAATTAAGGTCATAAAAAGAATTGCTTTTGGCTACCGAAGTTTTTATCATTTCAGAAACAGAATCCTCATATCGTTCAATATTGCTAACTTGAAAACGGCTTAGAGAATGTTCTCCAAGCCGCTCATAATAAACGATTACACGTTACCTGTTTTGTTTGATTTGCTCTCCACCAACACCAGATGTCAAAGAGCCTTTAAAGGTTACAGGATTTGGCTGTTTTTATTCCCACTCAATCGTTGATGGTGGTTTTGAGGTAATGTCATACAGGATCCTATTTACCTGATCCACTTCATTGACAATACGCGATGAAATCTTGTCGAGAACCTCATACGGCAATTTTGCCCAATCGCTCGTCATTCCATCAATGGATGTGACTGCGCGAATACCAATGGCATGCGAGTAAGTTCTTTCATCTCCCATAACACCGACAGAGCGGATGTTAGGAAGGACGGTGA
>CAYTLV010000347.1:0-1803 GCA_964438445.1 uncultured bacterium
CTGCAAGTTGATGTGCCAATTCTCGTCCAATACCGTAGGATGCGCCGGTGATGATAATGACTTGATCTCGGAAACTTGATGTTCTCATTTTATACCTTGTGATTTTTTAGAATTTAAATGAATAATGTTTAAAGAACAAGGGTTAGAAATTTAGGGTGAAGACCTCACACAAAGGCACAAAGTACACAAAGCCACTAAAGTATTAGGGCTGTTATTCTGAGCGGAGTGCCTGTCCACCATAGCTTTAGCGTAGGTAGAAATCGCGTCTTTACATTAATTGACAAGATGAAAAAACGGGCAGGAAAAGATAATCTTATTCAACCACGCTGTGCTTGTATTTCATGGATAATAATCATTATACGTTATTTGACCATACTGGAATCGCCATGAATATTGACCTTCAGTATTCTGGATTATACAACCCCATAGGGGCGTAATCTTTGTAGCAAGCTATAAACCTAAAGAATTTAACTCCAGAGGAGTGACATCTTTGTAATATTAAGGTGCCGCTCCTACGGAGCTAATTTATCATATTGGATTACAGTACTACAAAGATACCGTCCCTAACGGGACTCGTTGTTCCGAATATGCTTTTAAAATACTTATGCCTATAATTACCATCTTATAAACTTGAAGTCACAATATGTGACTTCAAGTTTATAAGATATTTTCTGCCACCTCTATTATCACATATTCAAGTTCCGCCTCGCGACGACGCGTAATCAATTGACAATTGACAGAGGACAAAGGACAATTGAATATTTTCTGAGTACTCAATAATAATTTAATGCTTTTAAGTATTCTTTGAATTTAGCGAAGATATTTAGATGCCGCCTCGCGACGACGCGTTAAGAAAATCCGATGAGTGAGGGTTAAAAAATATCTGGGTTGAGCGTAGTGAAACCGCTCAGATATTTTACCGAACGAAAAGGATTTTTAGCTAAAGGAGGGTAGCGGTTGACTTTCTCTTGCTTCTTTTCTTTGGTTAAGCAAAGAAAAGAAGAGCACCTTTTGTTCAACCCCTCGACAAGCTCGGGGTTGTTTGTTTTGGAGGCTGCTCTTCCCCGGGTTTCACCCGGGGTTATTGTTATTCGACCCCAAAGGGGTCGCCTTGAATATTGAATATAGATTAACGACATGTGATTTTTGAAGTAAATATTTACTTTGCAAATCATAACTCCTTGTTCTTTATTCGGATATCAATTTGTCACGTGGGCAACCATTTGAGATAATTTATCGTTCATTATTGAATGATTTGCGATGTAAAATTGGATTAAGACAAGGCAGTGCCTTGTCTCTACACGTCTTTATATTCCTTTTTCCTTTACTCTTTTGTCTTTAATCTTTAATTTCTTTTCATGAAAAAAACTGATATCACAATCGCAAAAAGCATCCTTGGCAAAGACGGCATTGTCTTTGTTATCGTTAAAGATGGCGAAGTGCTTTTTTCATCTTCTAAGAAAGGCATCCAACCCTTTTTTGATGCACTGGAAGAACATACTCGCGAGAAATATAGTGGATGCAGTATCGCCGATCGAGTGATCGGAAAAGCAGCGCTGATGCTGGCGGCTTATCTGGGAGCAAAACATATCTATACTCCTTTGGCAAGTCAGCATGCGATGGATGCTTCCCTTAACCTTAGCCTTGATCTTATTCCTGATAATGTGGTGCCTTACATTATTAACCGAACCCAGGATGGTATGTGCCCAATGGAAAGAACAGTTTTAAATATTTTGGATCCGGAAAAAGCTTTTGAAGCATTAAAGATAACAGTGGAAAAATTGAGCAAGCAGTAATTGAATA
>CAYTLV010000348.1:0-1800 GCA_964438445.1 uncultured bacterium
AGTATCCATCGTATTTGAATTATTAGGTGCTGCCGTAGCAGTTTCACTCTTAAAGATCGGTCGGAATCCACTCGAAACTGTCGCAGATCTTCCTAAGTATATCAACTCAGATAAAGCATTAATGATTATTTCGGGAATTTTGTTATCCGTTATCATTGCCTTTACGGTGGGTGCTATCGTGCAGTTTTTCACGCGATTAATATTTACATTTAAATACAAAAAGAATCTTGATCGTTTTGGTGCTATTTGGGGCGGAATATGTATTGCGATCATCACATTCTTTATTTTGATCAAGGGTGCAAATGGTTCGTCTTTTATGACTCCGGAAGCAAAAGTTTGGATCTCTGCCAATACTTGGTTGATCTTAGGTGCATCTTTTGTGGGCTGGACCATTATTGTCCAGTTGGCACGTTGGATATTCAAGGTTAACGTACCTAAAATGATTATTCTTTTTGGTACTTTTGCACTGGCGTTTGCTTTTGCAGGAAACGACCTTGTGAACTTCATTGGTGTTCCTTTGGCCGCGTTCAAATCTTTTCAGGGTTTTGCTGCGGTGCCGGGTGCTGATCCAGCGACCTTCTCAATGGCATTTTTATCCGGGAAAGTTCATACAGAAACCTATATGTTGTTGATCGCCGGCGCGATCATGGTTTTTACCTTGTGGACATCAAAGAAATCAAAACATGTTTCCAAAACTGAATTGAACCTAACAAAACAAGATTCTACAGAAGAGCGCTTTGGCTCAAGTGGTTTATCACGGTCTGTTGTTCGCATGGCGGTTAACAGTTCCCATACTCTTAAAAAAATATTTCCTGCTCGAATTCGGAATGTGGTCAATAGTCGCTTTTCGCGTCCTGTGATGAGTTCTAAATCTGAAGCTCAATCCTTTGATATGATCAGAGCGTCTATGAACCTGACAGTTGCTTCATCATTGATCGCATTGGGTACTTCATTGGGATTACCTTTATCAACAACCTATGTAACCTTCATGGTTTCCATGGGTACAACACTTGCAGATAGGGCTTGGGGTAGGGAAAGTGCTGTTTATAGAATTACAGGTGTGTTCACTGTGATCGGCGGATGGTTTCTGACTGCTATCATGGCATTTACGGCATCCTTGATTTTTGCCATCTTGATCGATCTGGGCGGAATATATTCTATTATTGCCCTATTCGGACTTGCCCTTTTCTTACTTTATCGGGCATATTGGGCGTTCAGAAAAAAGGAGCAGGCAAAAGAAGATGCCACGCAAGAAGAAGAAAGCAATGACATTATGGAGATCTGTAATGATTATACAACAAAGATCCTTAACCAGATCCCTGAAATGTATGATGATATGATTGTTGCACTCCATAAGGAAGATCGTAAAAAGCTTAAAGAATTAGTCAAGAGAGCGAAAAATCTTCTCCTGACAACTAAAAACCGCAAGAATAATTTCACGGTTCGCTTGCGAGAAATTGAGGAAGATTCATTGCAGTATGGACACTTTTACTTGCAGATGCTGCATTATATCCGGGAATTTGCCCGCACGATGGATTCAATGATCGAAGCTTGTTATGAACATGTTGAAAACACACATTTTGGTACAAGCAAAATTCAAAATGATGAATTAACCAAGCTTTCAGAAGATCTTAAACATATATACACCTCAATAAGCAGGATGGTTAAAGAACAGAACTTTGAGATGAAAGAATCTTGTAAACAAACTCACGAAGAAGTGATTGATATGATCGTTGAATTCCAAAAAAATCAGGTACGTCGAGTTAAGCACGATGAAGACACACATACAAGAAATTCAGT
>CAYTLV010000349.1:0-1796 GCA_964438445.1 uncultured bacterium
GATGATTTCGGAAATAAATGGGAAATAGGGTAGGGGATTTCGCTATGATCGAAAATTTCGACCTGTGCGGGTGGGATTAAGCCGCCAGTTTAAAGTCTAAGTCCTTCGTTTCAAACCATTTGTCACTTTCTTTATTCCTTTTTAAGGCGGTGATTGTTGCCAAGCCTACAGAACCTGCTTTTGACCAGCTCATTCCATTATGTTTTTGACGACTTGAGACTACAAGATCATTCATCTTTTCACCGATAGCACTTGAATTGCATAAACCAAGTGCTTTCCTGGCAGCATAGCAGGGGATGTATGGTTTATTCCTTCTCAGGTATTTGATCAGTTTATCTAATGTATCCATTTCCTTTATTGAATCTTTATCAATTTTTTCCAGATAAACCATTGCCTTATCAATTAGCCCATACCACAATAATGGCTTGAGATTGTCAAGAACCTCGTTGCGAATAAATCGTCCTTTCAATGCTATGCTCAATTGTTCTTTACATTTCTTTTCCAGATGATACCAATCAAGGATAATCCCAATATTCTTATACCAACTGAACCGCTTGAAAATTGCATCATTTAATACTTTATGGCCATCTGTGAAGAATTGTATTCGATCGCCTGCCAACCCATTATGGAACAGAAAGGCAGTTAAAAATAATAGAACATTTTTTATGCCATGGCCGTTTAACACATACTTGCCCACGTCTTTTTTGGATATATGGGCAATTGTGTTGTGGATATATTTTCGTTTTCCTCGTTCCGATTTTCTGCCCCCGGGACGGGACTCTTCTTGTTTTTTTACATTGACATCATCAATCGAAACTTGGGTGCTACTCTCTGGGTCTTCATACGGAACAGGATTGCTTAAGATGTCTTCAACTCGGATATCTTGATCCCGGCAGCATTTATCAATTGCCGACATTACCTGTTCCTCGGGTATTGCTACCGGCCGCTCGTTATTGTATTCAGATTTAATATCTTGGCATATGCCATCTTCTGAAAAACCATTTTCCGTGAGGATATAACTTGCTCTTTCTTCAATATAGCTAAGTGCCTCTTTCCCTTCTTTCTCCGTACATTCATGAAGTGTCCGGGGTGGGGTGCCACCTTGTTCTTGATGCCTAATGCGGTTAATCAATCGTGACGTTTTTTGATAAGATTGCTCGGTATCCCCATATATCAGGGCAATATCTTTAAATCCTATAGATTTATAGATCTCAACACCTCTCAGGCTTATAAATAAATCTCGTGCCGTATTATATTGTCTTTGGTTCTCATAGAAAATGCTATGAGTTGTAAACGTGAATCGTCCAATTTCACCGTCAACCTTGTATGGATGTGGATTCGCTATAACTTCTCTTCCTTCTCCAGATTCTTTTTGGGCTTTTTTTTTGAAATATCGCTTAAATGGTTTGACACCGCCTCACGTATTGTAGGGTAAGCGGTTTGCAATACGGATTTTTCACACATATCAATGCTAATTGCATCTTGCTCACTTATTATCATTGAGGAACTTCCATCGCCATCTTTTGTTACCTCATGATTAACAGTATCATCACATTCTATAAACTCTACGCGGACCTTGATTTTGTATTTTGCCATTGTTGCCTCCTTTGATAAATTATAGCTTTGTAGCTAAACATCTCAAATAGAGAGGCAAATGTCTACTGTTTTTTCATCTTGAAGTTTTTTTCATCATTATCAAAAATTATCATGCCTTATTTTCACTAAAATCTATCCGCACAGGTCGATATTTTTTCGAGCATGCGGAATAGATCATGCCATCCGGTTTTTGCGCTGGA
>CAYTLV010000350.1:0-1790 GCA_964438445.1 uncultured bacterium
AATATCAAGATTTGTCAAGCATTTCTTTTGTTATCTTGATTGATATCTCCATATTGATAAATTTCAGTCTCGGACTCTGGACATATTCAATCTTGTGGTGAATGTCGTGCTTTTCTAATATAGCCTGAATCTCTCTTTGTAACTCCACGGCCTTATCCTTTATCACTTCTTCACCGTCCCCGGCAGAGCCAAAAGGTCTTTCAGTAGCTTGATTCGCCCTCTCAGCATAGCAGTATCTATCTCATCATGTTTCTTGTAATCGTTTTTCTCCCGGGTAGCATCCAGTTCATCTTCTGCCCACGTCCTGATGAATAGCCAGGTTGGGGAATACGGATCGAGCTTGCTATCAGTCAGATCCACGTGTGGTAACGTTGCTTCAACGACACTGCCGGTACTTGCCATGTGAAAGTTCTTCCTGATAAATTTAAGCATCCTTTTTATCCTCAAAGTTCTGCATGAATTCTGCCTTACCGATTTCCGTCCAATTATCATTCTTCTCAGCGGTCTTATCTATGCAACTGATACCGTGGCCTGTCTTGTCTGCTTCTTCAACGACAAGCATAAATCCCCACTTATACGTTTCGACTTCACCGACTACTGTGATACATCGGCCTCCTGTATGTTTGTAGAATTTTCCTTTTTCAAACATTGGACTCCTCCTCCCATTTGCTCTCTACATACACAGCAATGTAAAAATAGTTACCAACACAATGCCACCAGCGATAATCGCTAAACCTGCCCTCGCCATTCATGTCATCATTTAATCCTCAAAAGCGTGTCTAGCTTTTCCCCAATATTTATTTTCAGCGGTTCTCCTGGCAAAAGTTGCATCTTTTACCTCTTCGAAAAGTCCAAGGTGATAAACTTTCCCCTCCGACCTAATCTGCGCACAATATTTACTTAACCTCTGATGCCAAAAAACTCCGACTACCCCTGTCTTGTTGTTTTGATAAATTCGTTTATTTCTTGCTTGCTCTAAACGTGTAGCCCATTTACAATTATTCTTCTGATACCCTTTATCGTTATCAATCCGTTCAAGAGTAAATCCGGTCGGGCATACTCCCATATCTTCAAAAAAATTTTCAAACTTTTGCCACCGGTGACAAACCATGATTCCCCTACCACCATAATTTTTGTAGGCTTTATCGTTTGTATTATTGCAGCGTTGTCTCATTGCCCTCCATACAGCATAAAGAGGGTTTCCTCTCATACCATGTGTAGTCATCTTTTCTCTGTTTGCTTCTTTCATAAGACATCCGCACGACTTAGTGTTCCCGTTCCGCAAACTTTTGCCTATTATAATCTTAATATTTCCGCAATCGCATTGGCACTTCCAACAAGCCCTACCACATTGGCTCTTAGCCCTTTCAATTACCTTTAACCTTCCAAATCTCTTGCCCGTTAAATCAATTATTTTACTCATATTCTCTCCTCAATATTCTCCATAATTTCTAGGGTGAAAGCTGATGGAGATATCAGTTTTCGGTAGCGAACCTATTCACCCTATTTTCATATATAGTACTAAGTTATATGCAAAAAGTCAAAATCAATCTGGGAAGGAGCGTCCATCTTTTGCACGACCTTCAGGCTCTATTGGCGGCTTTAGAACTTCCGGACCTGTGGCTTTATCCTTTGACAGCCTTTCTTGAAGATTAAGCTTTGCGGCTCCCATTGCAAGGTCGCTTTTTATCTTCTCAAGACTGATTCCCGACTTAGCCGAATACTCCATCTGCTTCATCTGGAAGTCCATCTGTTTCAACTTTAAATCGTTCTGACGATCCAGTTCCGCA
>CAYTLV010000351.1:0-1782 GCA_964438445.1 uncultured bacterium
AAAAAACAAGGGCGTATTCATCACGCCCTTTCTTTATTATTATCAACTATCAACTATCAACTATCAATTCTTCGCCTCTTCAATTTCTTCAAAGTCATGAAGTACAACTCGAATACATGTTCCTTCACCTTCTTTTGAATGCAGGACAAATATTTTGCCTTTATGATATTCTTCAATAATACGTTTTGTAAGAGATAAACCCATACCCCAACCGCGTTTTTTAGTACTGAAACCGGGTTTAAAAATAGTTTTCCACTGGTTGTCGGGAATACCTTTTCCACTATCTTCCACTTCAATGATCATGGATGTGCCCGATTGTTGAAAGCGAACATGAATATTACCCTGCTTGCCTTCAAGAGCATCGACACCGTTTTTGATCAGGTTTTCAAGTGCCCATTCGATCAATTCGGGATTGGCGTCAACATTACCTTTTGCATCCATCATAAAATTCAGTACTACAGATTTATTTTTCTGAGGAATGCGTCGTTCAATATAACTCTTTACATTTTCAAAAAGATCGGAAGCAGCAATAGGCTGTAATTTGACTTTTGCACCAATCTGTGAGAAACGATTAGATACTTTTTCAAGTCGCTTTATATCAATGTCCATTTCTCTGGTGATCTCGTCATCATCTCCCAGCTTCATGCGAATCATCTCCAACCAACCCATCAGAGAGGAAATAGGTGTTCCCAATTGATGCGCTGTTTCTTTTGCCAATCCGACCCAAATAAATTTCTTTTCGCTTCCGCGGATATATTGGAAACCGAGAAAACCTGCCAGAATGATCACAAAAGCACCTAATATTTCAATAAGGGGTAACCACGTCAAACGACGGATAGTTGCACTATCGCCATAGTGAATGATCCCGACAGCTTGACCTTCGATGATCAAAGGAACCGGGGCGTTATTATCATCCATTTTTTTAGTCAGAGTCAACAATTCCGCTTTTAATTCCGGTGTAATATCTGCTGTATCAGCAATACCATAAATATTTTTCCATGCATTTATATCATTTGTTCCGGGCACTGTAATAACGATGGGGAAAGAAATTCGAGGGATGATCTCTTCAAAGAAAAAACCGTAATCGGAAAATTCCGCATCTCCTGCAAGACGTGCATAAAGCTCTGTATAGAAAATAAGGGATTGTTCTGATTCTTCACGAAGGTCGCTAACAATGGTTTGTGAATAGAATAAAACTCCTCCGGCAAATAACAGAGAAATTGCAATGAGAATGAATTTAATGCGAGAAGTATTGAACATAAGATGATTCCTTGTTGTTTACGGAAAATAAAAATATATTTATCCAGTAGCAAAGGAATATTCAAGGGAATAGAATAATCAATAAAGTAATAATATGAAGCAAATTAAATATATTTTGGTCTTAATACTTCTTTTGGGTGTACTGTTGAAAGCACAAACCATGACAAGTTGGATTATTCAAGTTGAAGTTCCTACGAATACACCGCTAGATGCCGATATTTATATTGCCGGTAATTTTAATGGATGGAACCCAGCCGATCCGAATTTTAAACTGTCACCTTATGAGTCCGGGTTATATGCTTTAAAAGTGACAATAGATACGAATGATATTGAATTTAAATTCACACTGGGTTCTTGGGAAAAAGTTGAAGTTCTCGCCAATCATAAAGACAGAAACAATCGCTTAGAGAAATTAGAAACGAATTATGTTGTTGGAACATATAAAGTACAAGCTTGGGCAGACAGGGAGAACAGATCAACAATAACTGGAAATGTACAAGTTATTGAAGGATTTTATATGCC
>CAYTLV010000352.1:0-1769 GCA_964438445.1 uncultured bacterium
GACTTAGTTAAGGATGGTCTGCATCCTAACGTAGCCGGCTATAAAATTTGGGCGAATTATTTGAAGACGGTTATTAAATAGTGTAGTATTGCTTTAAAGACTGCAATTTGATTATATCATCATCTATTGTTTTTCTACCACTCCAACATAAACATCTTTTATAAAAACTGGGGCTATATGTATATTCTCCGCATATTTTACGGATTATATTTGACATTGCGGAGATTAAGCTCTATATTAACCGCATTATATGCGGAGTTTATTATGTATATTTATGAACAACACGATTGGCCACAGTTTAAATGGGATACCTTAAAGTTCTTAAGCTTACTAACTGAAGTTAGAAATTTGCAGGGTCGTGTTATCGGAAAAATGGGTAACCTGGGTTTTGATCTAAAAGATATTGCCAATCTGGAAATGTTGACTCAAGATGTTTTGAAATCATCTGAGATCGAAGGTGAAATGTTTAACCCCGATCAGGTGCGCTCTTCAGTTGCCCGCCAGCTTGGTTTAGATCTTGTGGGACTTATTCCATCAGACAAAAATGTAGACGGTGTAGTTGAAATGTTGATCAATGCAAGTGAACATTATGACAAGCCATTAAATAAAGACAGATTATTTGCATGGCATCGTTTATTATTCCCCAGTGGATATAGTAGTATATTTGACGTTCATGCAGGAGAATGGCGTGATGACTCAAATGGTCCCATGCAAGTCATCTCCGGTCCGATAGGAAAAGAGAAGGTTCATTTTCAAGCTCCAAATGCAAATGTTCTGGAAACAGAAATGCAAAACTTTTTTGAGTGGCTAAATGATGAACAAGATCTTGATCTTGTCCTAAGGTCAGCTGTTGCACATTTATGGTTTGTAACACTTCATCCTTTTGAAGACGGTAATGGCAGAATTGCTCGTACAATCAGTGATATGCAATTAGCACGATCAAATAATCAATCTTATCGTTTTTATAGCATGTCCGCCCAGATCAGAAAAGAAAGAAAGCAATATTATGATATCCTAGAGGAAACACAAAAAGGCACACTTGATATTACCAACTGGATAATATGGTACCTTCATTGTCTGTTAAACGCCCTTGAATCATCGGAAAATATCCTGAAAACAGTGATCTTTAAAAATAATTTTTGGCAAGACAATGCTTCAAATATCATTAATGAAAGACAAAGAAAGATATTAAATCGATTATTAGGCGGATTTGAGGGGAAACTGACAAGCTCAAAATGGGCGAATATTACCAAGTGTTCCCAAGATACGGCAAGCCGGGATATTCAGGACATGATTAATAAACACATATTATACAAACTTCCCGGTGGTGGAAGAAGTACGGGATATGATTTGATAAAATAATCTTCCTAGATAACAAAAAGGCAGAACCAAGTTCTGCCTTTTTTATTATCAAGTAGTAAATATTATTTTCGCAACGCCTTCAAACCGGCTTTACCTGCATCAACTTTTCTGATCTTTTCAATGCGCGTAGGTTGTATTACGTGGTCACTTACTTTATTAAGTGAACTGGGTTTCATCATATTGTTGAGCGGACCTATTGAGCTTGTAACTATAACTTGTTTGCTACGAAAACAAATACTGTTTTGAAACCTTAATTAATGTTGTATATTTTTTTGGCTATTTAAATAAATAAAAAATAACTGAAGAGGGAAGTATTGATTAAAACAGGTCTTTGTATTTGTTTATTCATGGGACTAATTCTTTCAAGGCTTTAATAGAACAAAGTGCTTAGTAAAATTAGTTCATCC
>CAYTLV010000353.1:0-1761 GCA_964438445.1 uncultured bacterium
TTGATATTCCGGTCGTTAAAGGTGAAGCTTATCCCATTCTTGAAGTCAATCCTCACGGTGTAAATGACTACAAAGCAAAGTACATGGGTAGCAAAACGGAATATAAAGTTCCGGCACCCCTAAGTAAAGAGATCACCAAACACATGCAAGGCGATGCCGTGAAAGTCTATGAAACCCTCGGATTAAAGAATTATGCGCGTATAGATTTCCGTATGACGGAAGATGATGAAATATATTTGCTTGAAGCCAATACCCTTCCGGGAATGACAGCATCAAGTTTGGTCCCTAAATCAGCGAAAGCGATCGGGATTGATTTTCCTGAGTTGTTGGAGATCATTATAAATGATGCATTGGCATGATATCGTATAAAAAATGTTTAGATTGTAGGGGACGGTCGCGACCGTCCCTTACGCATTCACAGATAATTTATCCTGATATGAATATTGTTTTCCTTTTCGAAACACAATTATTTCATTATTTTCCATTAATAGTGAAAGGAACACCATGGCATTAAAGTTTTACAACACGATGAGCAGAAAGAAAGAGATCTTCACATCCCTCGAGCCCGGCAAGGTCGGGGTTTACAATTGCGGTCCAACGGTCTATAATTTTGCACATATCGGAAATTTTCGTGCCTATATGTTCGAAGATCTTTTAAAGCGTTATCTCAAATTTAAAGGCTACAAGGTCACTCAAGTTATGAACCTCACGGATGTGGACGACAAGATCATTCGCAAATGTGCCGAGACAAGTAAATCCATTGATGCCTATACCGAGATCTATAAGCAGGCATTTTTCAATGATCTGGAAACACTGAATATCGAAAAAGCGGAACACTATCCAGCAGCCACAAAACATATTCCCGAGATGGTGGATTTGGTCCAGTCATTATTGGATAAGGGATTGGCATACAAAGCCGAGGATGGAAATATCTTTTTCAAGATCTCTGCTTTTCCGAATTATGGGAAATTGCAGCGCTTGGATATGGATAATATGAAAAGCGGTTCTCGCGTGGATGATGATGAATACGATAAAGAATCTGCCAATGACTTTGCGCTCTGGAAAGCATATAAGGACGAGGATGGTGCGGTTGCGTGGGACACAAAGCTCGGTAAAGGACGTCCCGGCTGGCACATCGAATGCTCGGCCATGTCCATGAAATACTTAGGTCAGACCTTTGATATCCATACCGGTGGTGTTGATAATATTTTCCCACATCATGAAAATGAGATCGCACAAAGTGAAGGCAGTACAGGTAAACCTTTTGTCAAATACTGGTTACACTGTGAACATCTGCTTTGGGGCAACACCAAGATGAGTAAGTCGCTTGGAAATATTATGTACATCAACGGACTGGTCGAAAAAGGTTATTCACCCGCAGCTATTCGCTATACATTGTTAACGACTCATTACCGTCAGAAATTG
This sequence comes from uncultured bacterium, assembly GCA_964438445.1. Lineage (GTDB taxonomy): Bacteria > Fidelibacterota > Fidelibacteria > Fidelibacterales > Fidelibacteraceae > M50B103. The sequence goes on from CAYTLV010000353.1 coordinate 1,426, forward strand.
AATTTTTCGCTTGAGATGTTAGAAGTATCGGAAACGACATTGAAACGATTTGATGACTTGCTCTTTGAACTTGAACAAGTCAAAGAAGGTCCCCTGAACGACAAGATTGTTAATGCTCTGGATATCATGCTAGTAAAATTTGAAAAAAGCATGGATGACGACTTGAATATTTCACCGGCACTTGGGTCTGTTTTTGATGGAATTCGAAATTTAAATCGCATTAATCGGGACATGCCTTTTAGTGACAAAGACGCCACTGTCATTCTTGAAGCTCTTCACAAACTTGATTCCGTTCTTGGCGTGATCTTTTTCCGAAAAGAAAAAGAAGCCAAGGTC
>CAYTLV010000354.1:0-1761 GCA_964438445.1 uncultured bacterium
TGCATTATGTGTAACACGATAATATTGATACCGTCCCAAATATGCGTGATCCCCATAATACCAATCTAAGCCCGCCTTGCGGGTAGTCTGAATAGCTTCCCAATAATCCCAACAAGCAAAACCAGCCCACCGACCAAAAATATATTTGAAAGCTACTGTTCCGCCGCATCCCTCTGCAAAAGCACTTGCAAAAATAGGAGATGTCCGTTGTGTTGGGGCAAACGTAGCATACACCTTTAATGTCTTTCCACCTTTAGACCTCAACGGCTTCTCCTGGACGAACACGGGTAATATCGCCCTCATCATATTCTACATACATTTCTTCAAGCATCCCAGAAGCTTCAACAGAATAAAAAGAATGAAATTGCCCGGGTCGAGTTGTAAAACATTGGCCCTCGGTAAGAACAACATCTCGCACAACCCCTCCCAATTCCTCAGTGGTAATTTTGACCTTCCCCCAGAGAATAACAAACAAATTGAATTTCGTAGTATGGCAATGCCAACTACATCTACAATCTGGATGTAATTTAAGAAACGAAACAGCATGTGTCGAATCTTTACGCAGCAACCATCTTTCTCCCCATACTTTATTTTGACGATCCATTTAACGCCTCCTCTAATGTAATTTTTGGAAAGCAAGTGATTTTACTAAGCTGACTTACATTATATATTTCAATTCCCAACTCCTTCGCATCCTTTGCAATGGCAGGAAACGACTTTAGATGTTTTGAAAATGGAGGCAGACAGATTATCTTTTGTCCTGGAGGTCGATGTGACCCGTGCCAATGACTATGCTCTGCGCTATGATCCATCGTCATGTCAAATCCCAATAAATAAATCTTTTGCACCCCTAAATGATGTGCCAAACTAATTGCAGCCGCTCCTGAATTGGTATTCCAGGATACCTTTGAAGGATCAGAAGAAATACCCTGACGGTGCTTCCCATCACGTTCCAAAAATTTAATCCCTTCCATATTTCGTTGTGTACGGTTAGAAAACTTTTGATCACAACAAACTTTCAGGCCCGACCATACTGCTAAGTTCATCCTATGGAGAAGATACCAATGACTGTCCCCAAAAAATAAAATATCAAGCCAGTTGCCAATCTGATATGTATTGTTAATCCCGATCACATGTTGAGCATGGATCGGCTCCATATACTTGGAATATGCAGACGGAGACAAGCGGCCTTCATACACTTTCTGAATCACTTCAAGCGGCACACCAAATTGTAAGGGCATGGAAGTGCCTCCGCCGATGATGAAGCAAGATGACCCCTCCCATAACATAGGCACTTTCCAGATCATAAATTCAATTCCTGTGCTAATTGTTTTGCCGCAGATTCGCGTAACCCTTTATCATTAATAGGCTTCCCTGATACCATATTTACAACATTCCACCATCCGCCGACCCCTGTACCACGTTTTCCCAACTCATACTTTATTTCCTTTTCCACAATGGACACTTCCTTTTGCGCCGCCGGTACTTCCTTTTGCGCAACCGGTTCCCGATGTGCTGTAAATGTTTTTACAGGGACAATATCTGGTGGTTTAGGTACATCTTCTAATGCCACCAGATATTTCCGAAACGAAAGGGGTACTTCCTCTGGTCGAGCCCTAAAAATCTCATTTGGTTTTATAATTTTCCCATTCCACCGGAGGGAGCCCCCACCTATTTTTCGCCATTTTATTGCTTTACTTTCTGTCATAACAATCGTGCTCCTTACGTGATAATATTAGATTATGCGGCCAGTAATACAAT
>CAYTLV010000355.1:0-1756 GCA_964438445.1 uncultured bacterium
AGGCATGGATACTATCGGGTTAATGTGATATACAACACAATTCTTTAGCCCAATAAGTGGTGTGCATCTGTTGAACGTGCTAGTATTCATGCTTTGTATTCCAAAATCATATCGACTATCATCAAAACTATCACCACCAAAAAGAGTGTCAAATAAAAAAAGTGATTTGTGTCAAATCATTCTGGGCTGAGATTAAGAACAGTTAAAGTGCAAAATATCTATCCATTCATCTTATCGATGTGGGGAAAACGCCCTCCAACACATATGTTCTTATATATATGTTTATTCTATATTTATATGAGCATCCTCAATTCAATTATCTACCGCTGAAAGCGATTAAATAATGGGAGTGAGTTGTATGGTTTAGATACTTAACTCGATAATTTGCTTGTTTTTAAGGATTTTTTTAATCTAAAGTTACAGCGAAGAGTGAAAACATGATTGAGGTTTGTTAGAGGCGTTTTCCGAACTGTTGCTCATAGCAATTGGGTCAAACTGTGACAATCTTGAGCGTTAAACCAATTGAAATAGGATATGAATTCAAAATCCGTTTTTAGAACTACAATACACTTTATCCCATTCTTTTTGTCCACTCTTATCCAGCTTTATAATCCAGATATCTGTTGCGTTGTATCCAGTGGATTTGCTCCCAGCGGAAATCAGAAATCCATTGTCTTCACTCTGTTTAAGATCATATCCCCAATCTGTCTTGTTCCCACCAAAAGTTCGTGTCCATTCAGTTTGACCTTTACTGTCTACTTTAATAACATAGACATCTCTATACCCTTGGCCAAATGATTGAGTATTTCCGACTACAGCATATCCTTGATCGGATGTGACAATTATTTTTTCGCCTCCATCTGCACTTAATCCGCCATAGTATTGTTTCCATTCAATCTCATCATATTCATTGAATTTATAAACAACAACATCTCGTTTATTCATTTCGTCCTTATATTCGGTACCTGCAATCAAATAACCTCCATCTCTATGAGAAGCGATGCTCTTTGCTTCATCACTAGAGATGCTGCCAAATCTTTTTTTAGCTAATATTTTGCCTTCCTTATTTATCCTTAGCAGTCCGAAGTCTATAGAGTGATCCATTTCATTTTGAAGATTTCCCAACAAAAGTATATCATTATTTTGTAATTGAGACACCGAAGTTGCTCCACCAGCTAATTCATGATCAAAAGATTTTTCGAATAGTATGTTGCCATCTGAAGTAACTTCACAGAGTAAATAATTTGGCCGCTGCAAGGAGTCAGAATAGGATACTCCGGTTATGAGGGCAGTACCCTCAGATGTTAGATAAATCTCTTTTCCTCGTTCGGTATAATCGCCACCTAAAAGCTTAAGCCAAGTTTGATTTCCCGAGTTATCCAACTTTAGTAACAATACCTGATAATCATTACCAAAAGAATAACTTTCACCAAGTATCAGAAATTCTCCATCAGTCATTTGTTTTACTGACCAGGCACGGTCCGTGCTGGATCCGCCAAAGGTTTTGCACCATTCCTTTTTTCCATTTTTATCCGCTTTCATTACCCATATATCATGGTCTCTGTTCTTCCGGGAATGATATTTTATATACCCGGAGACAATAAAACCGCCATCTTGGGTTAAGTCTATTGAGTGCCCGTATATACCAATCATATACTGGCCCTCCGGAGGGGATGTTTCACAGCTGACCACTTTATCATTCTCATGATAGCCATAAAAACCAACACCAATTATGCCAAACAATATCAGTGCGGCA
>CAYTLV010000356.1:0-1756 GCA_964438445.1 uncultured bacterium
CTGTGAAATTATTGAACATGAAGATTGGCTGACCTTTTCCAAGATTACGAGTGATGATATAGCAAAGCAGAAATTTGATCTTGTTTTTATTGATGGAGATCATAATGATGGCTGGGCGGAAAGGGATTATAATAATATAGGCAAATTTGCACAAATTTGTATGATCCATGATATTATATACTTAGCATGTCCAGAGGTTGGATCGTTTTGGAAAACGGTTAAGAATAATACAGCCATTGAATTTTTAGAATCTTCGGCGTTACCGGCGATACATGGAATTGGCTTGCTACATGGCGTCAATACAAAACATAACCCTGAAACGGTGAAGAAGCAAGCACAAACCTTTCTACACAGTGGAGACACTGGAGATGTTGTTTACTCGCTGCCAGCGATCAAAGAGTTAGGGGGCGGCAAGATATTCTTAGACCCATTATGGGAAGCGACTTTGTTTAATGAGAACAATGCAAAGTTGTTGATACCGTTACTTGTTGCCCAGCCATACATCGAAGACGTTGCTCTTTATAATGGAGAGGCGATAGATTATGATTTGAATAGATTTAGGTATAGTGGGCTTGATCTTGTTACGATGAATCTATCAGAAGCATATTTAAGAACTTTTAGTTTACCTACAGATTTAATAAATAAACAATGGTTAAATGTCGGTAAAAGAAAAGTTAAGAGCGTTATATTCCATCGGAGCGCTCGATATCATAATAATAGTTTTCCTTGGAAGGATTTGGTTAACCGCTTCAAGAATCAAGCAGTGTTTGTCGGACTAGAAGAAGAACATGAACAGTTTGTAAAGTCGTTTGGACATATTCCATTTTATAAAGTGTGTGATTTTTTAGAATTAGCCGAAGTTATAAATGGCGCCGATCTTTTTATCGGGAATCAAAGTTTACCGTTTGCGATTTCCGAGGCGCTGCATAAAAAAAACTGCTTGGAGGTATGTGAGGATTGTCCGAATTGTAATTTTAAACGCAAAGATCATAACATTGACGGGATGAATTATGAACGAACAGAGTAAATCTACAAAGCGTAGATTTTATGATGGAGCATTCCATTCAAGGTATTTTATAGGCGCTGGGATTGATATTGGGGGGAAGCCAGATCCGCTCGCTCGGTATGTTAGCCAATTTTCCGGGATGACATCAGTAAGAACGTGGGACATTGAAGATGGTGACGCTCAACTTCTTAGTGATATTCCAGACAATAGCTATGATTTTGGAGTAGCCAGTCATTCCTTAGAGCATATGGTTGATGTGGTAGAAGCTTTAAAAAATTGGCTGAGGATAATTAAGCCGGGGGGATATTTAGTAATCACCATCCCTGATGAGGATTTATACGAATTAGGTTGCTGGCCGAGCCAATGGAATGGTGACCATAAGCACACGTTTACAATTTACAAGAGAAAAAGCTGGTCTCCTGTTTCGATAAATATTTTAGATTTGGTTGTTAAGTTAGAATTAAAAGTAGAACGGATTATGCTTGTTAATGATTTTTTTCTTGAAGACTTCCGGGGTGAAGATCAAACAATGATGCCCTTGGCTGAATGTTCGATTGAAATAATTATCAAAAAAATAAAGGAGCGGTTAAATTAAAAAGGAGCGGGTGTGGAAAGACTGACAATACAAGACGTTGAGAGAATGGGACCTGATAACTTAGCAGTTTTCGGAGGGACATTCGAAGGAGGTAATTGACTACTATGGAGCAAATAAGCATTATAATCCCTATCATAAGACCAGAGGGCGCAGAA
>CAYTLV010000357.1:0-1747 GCA_964438445.1 uncultured bacterium
GGACTGTCCGGATTAACTTCCGCTGCCTACCTTACAAAAGCCGGATATAAAGTCCTCCTGTTGGAAAAAAATAAACTTTGCGGTGGTTTGCTGAACTCTTTTGAGCGCAATGGCTTTGTCTTTGATGTCGGTGCCCGATCTATTGAAAATGCAGGTATAATCAGGCCTATGTTAAAGGATCTTGATATTGAGCTTGAGCTGCTGGAAAGCCCTGTTTCTCTGGGGATCGAATCTGAAATTATCAATTTTACTTCAACAGAACATATACAAGACTACAAAGGCCTCTTAGAAAAACTATTTCCCGAAAATCTCGATGATATTCAAAAAATAATCACGGTAATCAAAAAGGTCATGAAAGACATGCATGTTATTTATGGGTCTGATAATCCTGTATTCAAAAACATGCAAGATAAAGAATATCTTTTCAAAGAACTATTGCCCTGGTTTGGCAAATTCCTTCTATCCGTTTCCAGAATGAATCGGATGGATGAACCGGTTGAAAGTTTTTTAAAAAAGAAAACCTCAAATCAATCTCTTGTGGATATTGTCGACCAACATTTTTTTAAACAAACACCTATGTTTTTCGCTTTAGGTTATTTTTATGTTTATCTGGACTATGTTTATCCAAAGGGTGGCACAGGAAAATTAGCAGAAAGCATAGCCAGTAAACTCATCGAAATGGGCGGACAAATACAAATAGAAACTCACATCAATGAAGTCAACCCGTCGGAGCAGTATCTCAAAGATAATAAGGGTAACACATATAATTATGATAAAATGATCTGGTGTGCCGATCTAAAATCACTTTACAAATATTTGGACACAACTGGGCTTGATCATAAGACAATCGACAAAATTCAGCATACAAAAGAAAAGATAAATTCGAGGCGTGGCGGGGACTCGGTATTCACGCTATACTTGGGTGTCGACAAGCCGATAGAAGAATTTTTAAAAATATCAAACGGACATTTCTTTTATACGCCTTCAAAAAAAGGAATGGGTGAAACACATCGCACAGAGCTTAAATCATTGATATCAGATTTTGAGAATAGATCCAAAAAAGAGATTTTATCTTGGTTGGATCGCTCTTGTGAACTTAATACATATGAGATATCAATTCCGGCTTTGAGAGATCCAAAGTTAGCTCCCGAGGGTAAAACAGGCCTTATCGTCAATTTTTTCTTTGAATATGATTTGATCATGAAGGTTAAAAAAGCCGGATGGTATGATGAATTTAAAAGTGCCGTTGAAGATCGAATTTTAGACACCCTTGAAACCTCGATATACCCGGGAATAAGAGAGGCAATTTTATTCCGTTTTTCATATACACCTCTGAGCATTGAAAATCATAACGGATCTTCCGAGGGTGCTATCACCGGGTGGTCATATGAAGAAAGCGTACCCGTTGTAAACAACTTAATAAAAATCCCAAAATCGGTTAAAACGCCCATCCCCAATGTACTTCAAGCCGGCCAATGGGTCTACAGCCCCGCGGGTATTCCAACAGCCATCTTAAGTGGTAAGTATGCAGCGGAAGCTCTTATTAAAAATTGGGAATAATAATGTCATCAATTTGAGGTATTATGAACGATAAAGCAAATAAAGCCATTTCTTATTTCAGTGAAGGGAAAAATTGTGCTCAATCCGTTTTATTGGTCTTCTCGGAAGACTTGGATGTTGATCCCACGATTTTGGAATCCCTTTCTCTCGGCTTTGGCGGGGGTATGGGTCACCTGCAAAAGACCTG
>CAYTLV010000358.1:0-1746 GCA_964438445.1 uncultured bacterium
TATCAGTATCCTTATTTACGGAGAAAGCGGTGTTGGGAAAGAGTTGGTTGCTAAAGCTTTACATGATCTATCATTACGCAAGCACGGTAAATATGTGATCGTAAACTGCGGGGCTATTCCTGCTGGAACCATTGAGTCTGAACTTTTCGGACATAAAAAGGGATCATATACAGGTGCAGTTGAAGATCGTAAAGGTTTTTTTGAAACAGCCGATAAAGGGACAATCCTTCTTGATGAGATAGGAGAACTACCACTTGAGACGCAGGTTAAACTTCTACGTACATTAGAACAGGGTGAAATTACTCGAGTGGGTGAAAGCATCCCGAGAAAGGTCGATGTCCGCGTTATCGGTGCGACCAATCGTGATCTTACGGCCGATGTATCTAGCGGCAAATTTCGCCAAGACCTCTATTTTCGTTTAAAGACCATTATGATCCGTATCCCACCGCTTCGGGAACGAAAAGATGATATTCCCATGTTAGCCGAATATTTCATGATGACATATGCCGACAAAAATAAATTAGCATATAAACCCATTACCCCACAAGCTATGAGCTTGATCTCAGATGCTACTTGGGAAGGAAATGTTCGTGAATTAAAGAATTTTATTCAATCGGTATTTGTTCTTGAAGATGATAAGATGATCCAGGCTGGAACAGTTAGCCGACACCTTGGTAATTCATCCGATCAAATGATGTATGATACCCGTTTCCCTGTAAAAGTGAATAAGGAAACCGATCAAGTCGAGCGCGAACTCATTTTACGCCAGTTATTCTTTATCAGGCAAGATGTAGAAGAGATCAAAGAAAAACTTTCTATCATAGATACAGCTGATGAATTGACAATGAACCGAATGAAAGATATAACACAATATATAAAACAGACTGATCTCAATGAAATTCATGTTGATGTCCAGCAAGATGACCGTACTTTGCAAGAAGTCGAAAAAGATATGATCTCACAGACATTGAAAAAATATTATGGTTCTAAACGCAAGACGGCTCAGGCATTGGGTATGAGCGAGCGAACCCTATACAGGAAAATAAAAGAATACAATCTGAGTGATTGATATGGAATGTAGAAAGGTAATTGAAATAAAAAGAATGCTTGGAACACCATACAAACGTTTGAGTAACTAAAAACAAACAGTCATTAGCTGATTGCCAAAAGCTGAAGGCTCTTTAGATAAAAGGCATATACATGATTATTGCATATACAGGAAACGGAAAAGGAAAAACCTCAGCGGCATTGGGCACGGTATTGCGTGCAGCCGGCTACCATCATAGCTCTTGCATCATACAATTTATAAAAGATGGTTCGCAGTATGGAGAACATCACGCTATTAATCATCACCTCAAAGATTTTGTGGAAGTTTACCAGGCAGGAATTGGCTTTTATAAACTACCCGGTGATGAACACAGCGAAACGGATCATTTAAAAGCTGCGAGTGAAGCTGTAAAATTTGCTTATAAGAAGATCCAAAGCAAGAAATATGATATCATTGTTTTGGATGAAATATTGACCGCTCAAATGGTCAATCTTGTTGATGAAAAAGAAGTTTTAAAAATAATGGACAGCATTCCGGAAGGCATGCACCTTATTGTTACTGGTCGAGGTGCCAGTGATGCTATTATCGAACGGTCGGATCTCGTGACAGAAATGAAAGAGATCAAGCATCCGTTCCAGAAGAATGAACCCGCAGTAGAAGGGATCGATTTTTAAATGAACAAATTCGAAAAAGGCGTT
>CAYTLV010000359.1:0-1746 GCA_964438445.1 uncultured bacterium
TTTTTTATTAATTTAATTATTAATCTTACGTTGGAGAAGGCTATGAAAAAAATATTATTAATTTTGCTTCTGCTCCTGTTTGTTCCCTTTTGCGCTCAGGCTGCCGAAACTAATCGGTATCACTTACGAATGAGTGCAGCATACTACGGCGAGCTTATTTTACATCCCGGTATGACCGTTGGGGCTGATTTTTCATTTTTACAGTTTAAGCGTTTTGATATTCATTTTAATGCCGAGGTCGGCGGCTATCATCACAAATGGTATCAGAACTCATATTTTTCAAACTACAGTCTTGGCTTTAGGTTTGGATCGCAAAAATCATTTTTTATAGACCCGCAATTGAATTTTGCGTTTTTTCTGACTGAGCCAGATGGCGATATTTATACGACTGTCTATAATGATGAATACCCGCATTATCCCGTGGAACCCAATCTTAAGTTTGGACTGGCATTTCTTTTGGGCTGGAGGTTAAATGACCTGCCTGTTGAAATATTTTTTGGACCGGACATATATTTGGAATCTAAAATAAACTACATGCTTATCCCTCATTTTGCATTAAAACTTGGTGCGGCTATTTGCCTGGGAGGTGAAAAATGAAAAAGCTTATTTTCGTTTTAATCATATTGATTTTAATAAACGCTTCTTGCTCGTTTGAAGGCAATTATGTAGATGATCATTTCTTTATTTATAATGACGGATCAAGTATGCCCGTGCTTGTTCAGGGCAATATGGAGTCTGATGTTTTAGTGATCTTTCTTCATGGGGGCCCCGGGGGCAATGCGGTCACTGCATCCTACCTGCCTGTTTTCCAAGAACTGGGCGAAGACTACATGATGGCCTATTGGGATCAAAGAGGATCAGGTCTTTCACAAGGTAATTCCTATGAGTTCGCATATACGATGGAAGCTTTTATTGAGGATCTCACTTTTCTTGTTCAAACATGTAAAGAAAGATATGATTCACCAAAGATATTTCTATACGGAATATCTTGGGGCGGTGCTTTGGGTTGTGCCTTTTTAAGCACCGATACATTGCAGAACAATATTACCGGATTTATCAACATGGACAGCGGACATAATTTGGTTGACGGACTGCCGCTTTCGGTTGATTTTGTTGAGGCTTATGCGGATAGCATGATCGGTCTTGCTGTCGAAACAGAATATTGGACAAAGGTGCGTGACTGGTGCACCGCAGAACCGGATATGACCGTGCCTGACAACTACTTTACCTATGTCAATTATCTTCGTAATACAAATGCAACACGCATGGATGACAGACCGGTTGACAATGCACAAATCAAGCTGGATGATATCTTTAATTCTTATATGTCATTTTCCTTGTTCTTTAGCGGCACCCACTTGGCACAAAACTTTAATATTCTTGAATTGGATCTTAGTGATCAAATGTCTGCGATCAACACGCCAACTCTCGTTTTATGGGGGCGTCATGATGGTGTTAATACCATTGAAATGGGGTATGATGCCTATAACAGTATCGGCGACAGTTCTTTTACTGATAAAAGCATGGTCATTCTGGAGAATAGCGCGCATGCCGGATATTTGGAAGAAAAAGAAGCCTTTCAGGCAGCATTTAGAAATTTTATAGAAACATACAGGTAAGGTGATCTTATGAAACAATGGATAATTTTAATTTTTCTTTTCTCATTTGTCTTTGGGGTGCCATACCAAGAATTCTTTGATGATTTTAATTATACAAACTCGCAAGATACCCTCTTGTCACAACATG
>CAYTLV010000360.1:0-1721 GCA_964438445.1 uncultured bacterium
ACCAGCATTTTCTATAATTTCCTGTCCTTTTTTGCTAAGTCCGTCAGAAATTAAAACTTTCATCGCATTCTCCTTCAATTATTAAGAGTTATGGGACAATATCCAATATATTGTCAAATATTGCGCAAATTTATACAAAAATAATCAAAAAACCAGTTTTATAATTTACTAAAATATTATTAAATTAGGGCGTTTTATTTTTAGTATTTGAAAAAAAATCTATTCAATACCCATCAGGAGGGAATGTGAAACAGAAAGAAATTCTATTACTGACTATTTCAGGACAAGACAAACCAGGCTTAACTTCTACTATTACAGAAATACTTTCTGAGTATAAAGCCAATATTCTTGATATTGGTCAGGCAGTCATCCATAATAGCTTATCTTTGGGTATGCTGGTTGAAGTCGAAGGTGATAAAACATCCAGTATACTTAAGGATGTCCTTTATAAATCTTATGATCTAGAGATCACGGTAAAATTTTCGCCCATCGGAAGCGAGAGATATGTTGAATGGGTAAACCAGCAAGCCAAAGGACGTTATGTCATTACGATGTTGTCGCGAAGGATCTCTGCGGCTCAAATATCTAGGATCACGAGCATTATCTATAAACAAGGTCTGAATATTGATATTATCAATCGTCTGACGGGTCGTATCCCGATGAATGGCGATGCTCAAAATACAAAAGCTTGCATTGAATTTTCCGTTCGGGGCAAGCCACGCAACGAGAAAAAGATGAAATCCGAGTTCTTTCAACTGGCGAATACCACGGAAGCGGATATCGCTTATCAGCATGATGATGTATATCGCAAAAATCGTCGATTGGTCTGCTTTGATATGGATTCCACCCTTATCCAGACAGAATGTATCGTTGAATTAGCCAAACGTCATGGCGTTGGTGATAAAGTTCATGATATTACTGAGGCCGCCATGCGGGGGGAGCTGGATTTTAATCAAAGCTTTAAACAGCGGGTTGCCTTGCTAAAAGGCTTAGATGAATCGGTTATGCAGGAAATTGCTGAAAATCTTCCGATAACTGAAGGTGCCGAAAGATTAATTTCAACCTTAAAAGATCTGGGATATAAAGTCGCCGTCCTTTCGGGTGGATTTACGTATTTTGGCGAATATCTAAAGAAAAAACTCAATATTGATTATGTATACGCAAATGATCTGGAGATAGTAGACGGTAAATTGACCGGTAAACATCTTGGCGAGATCGTGAATGGCGAGAAAAAAGCTCAACTTATGAAATTGATCGCTCAGATGGAAGGCATTAAGCTTGAACAGGTCATTGCTGTGGGAGATGGTGCTAACGATCTTTCCATGATCAATGCGGCCGGACTCGGAATTGCCTACCATGCGAAACCGGTCGTTAAAGAAATCGCAACGCATTCCATTTCAACCATTGGTTTGGATGGGATTTTGTATTTGTTGGGGTATCGGGATAGGCATTTGAAGAAATAAGCATCTTGAGAAATAAGAGCCTCACACAAAGGCACTAAGTACCTCAAAGCCACTAAGAATATTGAGGCTTCGGGCTGTAGCAAGTTGATGTTAAAGTGTTCTTAAATTATGTTTAAAATTAAAATTATTTCACCGCAAAAATATCTTTTATAGCTGTAGCAATGATTTACATCGCCAACATAAGCAAAGATCTCACACAAAGGCACTAAGAATATTAAGGCTTTGGTCTGCAACTTTAGCGTAGGCTGAAGGGGTCGA
>CAYTLV010000361.1:0-1711 GCA_964438445.1 uncultured bacterium
ATGCTTTGATGGAAATAAGAACATCATCAAATCCGTATTTTTCACAGATCGCGATATGTCGTTCGGCTGATTCCAGCAGTGCCTCGGGCGTTGGATGTCCGTATTTCTCTAAGATATCTTTTTCCATGGAACCGGCATTAACGCCTATACGTATTGGGACATTTTTTTTCTTACAGGCATCCAAAACTGCTTTAACCTTGTCTTCCGAGCCAATATTACCCGGATTAATTCGAATCTTATCCGCACCGGCATCCAGTGATGCAAGCGCTAGTTTATAGTCAAAATGAATATCAGCTACCAGCGGAATGCCAATGCGTTTTTTGATCTCGGCAAAGGCAGGAACAGCAGCAGAATTCGGGACCGCCATGCGGACGATCTCACATCCTGCGGTCTCCAACTGCCATATCTGGTCGATGGATGCTTCCACATCATCCGATTTGGTATTGATCATGCTTTGAATTGTAATAGGTGCATCGCCACCAATTGCCATTTTGCCAACATATACTTTTCGTGTAATTTTTCGGTTAATCATGCGAAAATATAATCAATAAATTATCAATTTGAAAGCTAGAAGCAAAATGACAGTATACACTATGCTGAAATCAGTAATCACTATTGTAAAAAGTAAGCGGTATACTCTCACCATAAACCTCTAAACTCCTAAACTTCTAAACCCTAAACTATTCTTGTAAATGCTTTCCTAGCCTTGTATTTTATAAAGCAACCAATAAGTATATTAGAGTATCATTTTAAGATAAAACAAAGGACTTCCATGAAATCTACTTCAACAATTCTCATCCTTTTAAGCATTCTATTGCTCTTCTCTTGTTCTATTGAAGATCTTTTCAAGCAACCTGAGGTAAACATCACGGGGTATACCCTGCTTGAACTTCCAACGGATACCGCTTTTCTTGATATTGATATGACCATTACCAATATGGATAAACGCCAGGTTCATGTCTATGACGTTGAATATATTGTCGTTCTGGAAGAAATTACACTTCCTCTACAATCAACTGTTCTTGATATGGATATTTATCCTGATTCTACGATCGATATGACCTTACCACTAAGTATGGCAACTAGTAATGCCATCAAGATCCTTGCAAAACTGGATGCAGGTGAAGAACTAACCTACTCAGTTACCGGTGAATTTCATGTAGACGATCCGGTCTTTAATCTCTTCGATCTTCCTCTTAATATTACCGGAACAGCTGAAGTTGATGCCGGATATGAGGATTTTTATAATATGCCCACCGTTACTGTCGGGGATATTTCCGGTAATTTCACTGCCAATGGTACAGATTCCTATATTTTTGATTTTACGGTTTCATGTTTGGTGGAGAATATGGACAGTCGCGGCGTTACCATTGATGAAGTGGAATATGTAGTCTATATAGAAGGAATACCTTCTGAAAAGCACCTTTATTCCGAAAGTTATTCCATAGATCTCGTTTTCGAAGGGAATGGTTCGGATTCACTTACATTACCGATCATGCTGACTCTGGATGCAACATCGGGTGCTCAATTGGCAACGGCGATCGGGGACGGTAGCATTGATTATGTAGTTGAAGGTATTTTCCATGCCACGGAAGTTGATAGCATTGAAAGTGATTTCACTTTGCCAATGTATCTCAGCGGAAACATGACTGCCGATATCTTTTCAACTCTTTTTGTTCAGCCCACGATTGAGGTCACAGGCTATGAATTT
>CAYTLV010000362.1:0-1710 GCA_964438445.1 uncultured bacterium
AATTTACAATTTATTATGATGAAAACCATAGACATCGGGCACCGGAATTTGTTTTTAGACGAAGCAATTGTATTACTCGAAACTGAAGTAAGTAATGCAATGTTCAGCGGAAACGTACAGGCGGTTAAGATTATACACGGACACGGTTCCGGCGCGCTTCGCAGAGCTGTGCGCGATTGGTGCAGTGACCAACATGGTCGCTTTAAAGCGATTATCACCGGAGAAGATTACGACATGTTCCACCCTGAAAGCGCAGCTATGCGCGCCGATTGTGGCTTGCCATACGACCCTGATTTTGGAAAGCGAAACCGTGCAATAACCTATATTTGGTTTTTATAAAATTTATGTATCATTAGGAGAATACAATGACAATTGAAAAATCATACCGTACAGTAATTGAGCCGTTCACCATTAAATCGGTTGAAACGTTGCGATTAACAACTCGCGAAGAACGCGAACAATATTTAAAAGAAGCACATTACAACTTATTCAAGATTAAATCGCAGCACGTATTAATTGATTTATTAACCGATAGCGGCACAGGTGCAATGAGCACCGAGCAATGGGCAGCGCTTATGCGCGGCGATGAATCCTATGCCGGAAGCCCGAGCTTCCAAAGATTTGAGGAATCGGTTAAAGATGTTTTTGGTTTTAAGTTTGTTATTCCAACACATCAGGGCAGAGCTGCTGAACGCATCTTGTTTTCAACGATGTGCAAAAAGGGCGATGTTGTGCCGAACAATACACACTTTGATACTACGCGGGCTAATATCGAATATCGCGGAGCGATTGCAGAAGATATAGTAATAGCTGAAGGAAAAGATCCTAAAAAAATACATCCATTTAAAGGAAATATGGATGTGCGCAAATTGCAAAACTTAATTGAAGACGTTGGAGCAAAGAAAATACCGTTGTGTATGTTGACGATAACCAACAATTCCGGTGGCGGACAGCCTGTCTCTATGGAAAATGTAAAAGAAGTAAAGAAAGTGCTCGACAAATATAAAATCCCACTTTATTTTGATGCAGCACGTTTTGCCGAGAACGCCTATTTTATAAAATTACGTGAAGGCGGATATCGAGATAAATCAATTAAGGAAATTGTTCGTGAAATGATGAGCTATGCCGACGGATGTACAATGAGCGCCAAGAAAGACGGACTTGCTAATATTGGCGGATTCATCTGCACTAACAATGAAGTGCTTGCTCAGCAAGAAAAAGATTTGTTAATTCTGACCGAAGGATTTCCAACCTATGGTGGATTGGCCGGTCGTGACCTGGAAGTAATAGCAGTTGGTCTGCAAGAAGTGTTAGAGGAAGATTATTTAAGATACCGACTTGCCGAAGCAAAATATTTAGGTGAACGGTTACTAGAAATTGGATATCCAATAGTTCAACCGCCGGGTGGTCATGCAATTTATATTGATGCAAAAACCATGTTACCACATATTCCGCCAAGTCAATATCCGGGGCAAGCGCTTTCTGCTGAATTGTATTTAGCAGGCGGAATTCGTACTGTGGAGATTGGTTCGGTTATGTTCGGAAAAATTGACCCCAAGACCGGCGAGGAAACTCCCTCTGAAATGGAATTAGTGCGCCTTGCCTTACCCCGCCGTACACACACACAAAGTCATATTGATTATGTCTTGGAAGTGGCAAAAGATGTTTACAAACATCGTGATAAAATCAAAGGAATGAAAATAACTGAAC
>CAYTLV010000363.1:0-1708 GCA_964438445.1 uncultured bacterium
TTTTGTAATAGGACTTTCTTTGTTTATCTCATCTTTGCTTTCCAACTGTTCGCTCCAAAACATTCTCGCCGGTGTGTAACCTAAATTGTGTGTTATCTCGCTTTCGGGTTGTGGTGATAACTTATCGTCGAATCTATACGCCCGTATGAACTCGCTATCGTAAGCATACACAACATCACCATCTTTGAAAATTACATAAGTACAGTTATTGTAGTCATCAATATCAATATCAATAACACTCTCAATTCTGATTAGTCGATTAACCGGCTCTGGTCGTTCGGTTGTCATTTTACCCTCTGGAAGATCCACAACCCAAACCGAGTTAATAGCGGATTGCATCGCTTCGAATCCTTTTGTTTGCCAGAATACCTGATCTTTAAATTCTTGCCAATCAGATTCTAATTCGCCACCCTTAAATTCATATTTAAAGAACCCATCTTGTGGTGAGAATACCCGATTGAGTCTTGAGAACATACTTTCAGAAAGTTCAACCGTCTGAATTGGCGGCTGAATTAATTGATCTATCCTTTTGACCTTTCCGGGCTCAAGTATAACGGGATCATCAGAACCTAACCAATGTATAAAATCTTTCCAGGGCTTACCAAGATCAGTCTTCTGGAGAATCGTCTCCGTGTGAAATCTTAGTCTCTGCTCGTGGTTTTGCGCTTTTAGAAGCTGATCCTTTTTTGGTTGGCTCTTTACTATCTCCTGAATTTGCTCGTTTGACAAGAACATTGTTTTTATATTCATATGGTGAATCTTCTGCTAATTTCCAATCTGTTCGCTTCATCTCTTTTTGGATATGAAGTAAGTCCTCGGCTTGTTTGATAGGTGATTGAATTATCCTATCACCACAGATTAAAGTAACTTTCATGTTAAGCATTTTTTTAAGCATTTACCATGTCAAGTGCAAACGTAGTTGCATCAGTAATTTCGAGAGTGTCAGACCAGTTAGGTTTCAACATGAACTGAATTACGTTCGTGTCGGGATCTGAATATCCACCGAATCCTTTATCAGATACAAACAATGATCCATTTGCAATAGGGAATCCAGAGAACGTGTCCGTGTCGGAATAAACAAACTGATTGTTTTCGTTGATGAATATTACTTCCAAATCTTCACATTCAAGTTGCTTCAATGAAGTGATAACATCCTGATCTTCCATGTAGAATGTTGCGCTAAACGGAACGGCCTGACCGCCTTTCTTGATTGAAATACCGTCTCTTGTTTCGTTGCCTCCACCAAATTCGCGAGGTTCTGAAACGGGAAGTTCCGGGTTGCCCAAGAATGGAGAAGGTACAGCTTTCGTTGCTGATGCAGAAGTCAGAAGTGGTGTCCATGTGGCTACCAGGATAGCGTCTGCGAGTGTTCCGATGGTGTTTCCAGACCTCCAGAATACTAATTTTTGTATTTGTCCTACGTCGGCGCGGCAAGGATTAAGTGTTGTTACTACTGAATCAATCGCGGTTGATACGGGACAGCAAATTGTGTTTGCCATAATTATTGATTTTAATTTGTTTGCAAGTTAAAAACTAAATTTTAGATTTGCAAATTTTAATTTAGTCTAAATAAAAATAAGGCGATAGGACATAAAAAAACCCACTCATTTCTAAGCGGGTGATTCGTGATTCGCGAATTGGTTATTTCTTCACATCCTCATAGATTTCTATGCAGTTTAATAGATAATCAACTATCGTAAAAAGTCGT
>CAYTLV010000364.1:0-1683 GCA_964438445.1 uncultured bacterium
GGCCAGTACGGCTGCATTGGTGTTGGAGTCATCTCCGCCAATAATGACAAGAGCTTCTATTCCCAATGCTTTGCAGTTTTTAGCTGTCGCTTCATACTGTTCGGCAGTTTCTAGTTTTGTCCGACCGGAAGCGATCATGTCAAAACCACCTGTGTTGCGATATTCGGCAATATAATTCGCATCCAATTCACGGTAATCATTTTCGGTCAGACCGGAAGGACCACCCAGAAATCCATAAAGCTTAGAATCGGGGTGACAAGCTTTTATACCATCGTAAAGACCGGCGATCACATTGTGTCCACCTGGTGCCTGTCCACCTGATAGAATAACACCAATATTAAGGGGTTTGAACTCAGTATTCTCAGTTGCTTCAAAACCTATAGCCGGCATGCCGAAAGTTTTCGGGAACAATGCTTTTATTTTATCTTGGTCAGCAACGGCGGAACCGGTTTTACCATTAACGATCTTAACCTTGGGGCCATTAAGAAAAACGGACGGTAGCTTTGGCTGATATCCTGTTCTGGCTTTATGTAATTGTGAAAATTCTTTCATGAATAATTCCTCTCTTTAGGTGCGGCTTAATATAATAAAAAAATGCTCCGAGTGTTATAATATTGTAAGAAAAATAAGTCGAAAAATCGAAGAGTTGATAGGTTGATAATTGATGGTTGATAAAGTGCGTCATCCTGAAACCCCGAATAATCGGGGGAAAGAAATTTGTTCAGTCCGCCAGCTGGCGGAGTCGCGTAGCGAGATCTCTAAAGGAGGTCGATGAGTCGATAAGTTGAAGAGTTGAAGAGTTGATTGTACGGGAAAAAGAGGACAAGAGAGTAAATGTGCATTAGAGTTACGTATCTTACACCCGATATCCCTAAGTTATCCACCTCTTTTTTTGCGAAATTCTTTTAATATCAAGAAAAATAATCTACTTTACGAGGATTGTAAATTTTATGAGGAAATGAATGATAAAAAATAAGATATGTCTACTATTATTTGTATTTATTATCCCCTTGTGTGCAGGGGAATTGATGTATAATGATATGTTTGCTTTGGATCAGATCAAGGACTCTCTTATTGCTGATGATTGGGAGTTTAGAACTGAGTTCCCTTACTTTAAAAAAACAGCAAGGACCGGGAGTTCACCCAAGAGCTGTACTTTCTCTCCTGATGGGAAGTATGTATATGTTACTTTGCTTGGCCAGCGTCGTGTTGCTGTTCAAATTTACACTGTAGATCCTTTCGAAAAGATAAAGACAATTTATCCCGGTTGTGATGATCCTGCCAATGATTTTGGATATGCCGAAGGTGTTTTTAGAGAATGCGATGGTAATTTCTGGTTCACCCGCATGACGACCGCTGACTATTTTGTTTATGATCCCAAAGCGGACTCCCTGCAAGCCGGTAGATATACGGGTGGTGACTGGACAAAAGCGCTTGAATTCAGTCCTAATCAAAAACAGGTTGCTATGTCCCATTGGGTCTCAAGACGTATTTCTATTTTCGATGTTGATAGACATCGGATCATTCGAAATTTAAAAACTTCACAGATCCCGCGCGGTCTAGCATGGATTGGAAATGATACTTTAGCAGTTACCCTGTATGGAGGTGCCAATAGTACCAATTGCGGTATTGAAGTTTTTGATGTTCGTACTGGCAAGAAAGTTGAAACTATGCTTGAACATC
>CAYTLV010000365.1:0-1635 GCA_964438445.1 uncultured bacterium
TAGATCCCAAAGCGCAACCAATAGAATCATAAAGATAACGTTTTACTTCTTGAATAACATTTTCAGGCAGGTCTTCATAGCGTAGATTTACTGCATATTCAGCAATTTGACGACTAATAGTTTGTTCCACTGTAAAGGCTCCTTTTTACTTAGTATTCCAACTGTGAAATTTAACCGATATTTTTCTTAATTTCCAATATATTTTCAGAAGGTTTTACATTTTTTGGACAAGCATCATTACAATTGTACATACTATGACAACGAAAAACTCCATTTTCACCTGTAACAAGCTCCATGCGTTGATCATGAATGGTATCTCTTTCGTCTCTGAGGAAGCGATTTAACGCCACATAGGCTGCCGGACCATGAAAATCGGGATTCATACCCGTCATCATGCAGGCTGAGAAACACGCACCACACAAAATGCAATCTATCATTGAATCCATTTCTTTTCTATTGGTATAACTTTGGCGTGCTTCCCCTGAATGCCGGACAAGATAAGGTTTTATTGATTCATATTTTTCCCAGAAACGCTCCATATCAACCATAAGATCTTTAATGATCGGCAATTGAGCTAATGGACGAATAGTTATTTTACCTGCTCGTAAAGGTGTTTCACACGCCAATCCATATTTTCCATTAATATGCATCGCACAAGATCCGCATCGTCCTTGAGTGCATGAAGCCCTAAAGGCTAGAGTTCCATCGATATAATCACGTATATACAGCAAGGCATCAAGCACAGTCTTTGCTTTACTTCCGGGTACTTTATAATTTATAAAACGATGCTTTGTATCTACAAGTGGATCAAAACGGAAAACCGATAATTTATATATTTTCTCTCTCATTTTTTCAGTGCTCTTGAATCTGAGAATAGTGCAAATAATGGATTATTTCTTATACGAACCACTATATGCTTAATCTTTATTTTACCCTTTCTAACCTTAGCCAAAGAATATCTTGGACGGCCTTTGGTACTTGGAAAATCATTTCTGAAATGTACACCAATACTTTCTTTTCTTTTCAAAGCACATTGAATGATAATATCTGCTATATCCAAGCTCCCTTTTAATTCGATGGCCTCAATAAGTCCATAATTAGCTCTAGCATCATTGCCCTGAACAAGCATATTGGTTTTATAAGTGGTCTTTAGCTCTTTCATGATCTGTCCGGCTTCCACCAATCCCATTCCATCTCTATATATACCGACAAATTCATCCATCGCTTTATTCATTTTGTCCCGAATTTCTGCCGGTTTGACCTTACCGTTAGTCTCTAAAAGTATCTGTAATTTATTCTTTTCTTCAGCATAAGCATTCTCAAAAAAAAGTTTATTGGGGAAACGCTGATGCTTTTGCCGAATATAAGATCCTGCACTTTGCGCTGAGATCTCACCAAACACCAATGTTTCCATTAGTGAATTCCCACCCATTTTATTTGCACCATGCACACCGGAACATGCACATTCTCCTGCAACAAAAAAACCTTCAATTTCCGTTTGAGTTTTTTCATTTGTACTGATTCCACCAATAGTATAGTGTTGTCCCGGGGTTACCGGAATCTTTTGCCTGATAGGATCAAGATTTGCATAGGTTTTGCAGAGCTCTCTGACGCCGGGAAGTTGTTCTTTAATTT
>CAYTLV010000366.1:0-1625 GCA_964438445.1 uncultured bacterium
GGAATCGTTAAAAGGTCACGAACCGTATCGGGTTTAACTGATAGATTATAGAGATTAAAATGAGGACTTGGCGTTCCAAAAGGTAAAACTTTAACTTCATTTTCTGGAATATATCCCACATCGGTTTTACCTAATTGAACGCGGTAACTTTTGCCAAACTTTCCAGTAGTTTTAAAACGCACACCTTTAGGGTATTCATAAATATAGGGGCCGCCCAATCTGACTTCACCGAGTGAATAACTCATTTGTGTGAAATCAACATCACTTTCAACGACCGGGAATCTATATTCATCTTGTATGATCAGTGTAAGAGGCAAATTGTATGAGAAATCTTCTCCTCTGATATCTCTTGCTGCAACTTGAAGGTAAACAATGCTGTTCGTTGCAAACATCTTGCAGGGGACTTCGCCAACATAGCGTTTCCCATTATAATACAAAGGTAAAGGTGAACCATTGGCATAAAGAAGAATAGTATCCATTTCTTCAACCAGCAAAGAAGCAAAGGTAATGCGCAAAACATCATCCGGAGGTAATAAAACTGTATCCTGAGGACTGACAGATTCCATTACGACGGCATGTTTTGTCGTAGTATCAGGCATGTTCCCAAAATAGATATCTTCGTAGAACAAAGTTTCATCTTTACTTGTGACTGACCCTCTTATCCTTGTACGCTGTCCAAGAGGATTAAACGCGATCTCTTTAAAAAAGATATGTGTATTACTATAAGCTTCGATCGATTCTCCATTAATACGAGTATCGCCCGTGCTGGCCCGAAAGAGAAAGGCAAAGCTTGAGTCAGGAGTCGTAAATTCCGGTGCTTTTCGTAATTCAATGAAGTGTGCAGGTCGCTCCACATGGTCTTTTGAAATGACATTATATTTATAAGGCCTCACCCATTCACGAGTTTGAAATCTCATTTTTTCCTGCATAGTCATCAATTTTAAATAACGGGGCATTTTCTTCACAACGATGGCAAGTTTATTATACTGATCAACAAAGTGAAAACTAGCATCATGGTCAGTAAAAACAATATCATTGGGGATATTTTGATTTGAAAGATCCAGTTCGATGGCTTTACTTCCCTTATGAGTCCGGGCCATAAAAGGTAGATCAGCTTTTTCTGATACAAGAGATTTCCCTTTCAAGGCATCCTCAGCAGAATACATCACAAAGCCTTTTGCACCTTGCTTTTTAAGGTATACAAGTTCTTTTTTTAGATCACTTTCACGATAGATTTCCATATCTCCGCGTATAGAAGGTATAATATAATCCTTCAATTCCGACGCCTGAAAATACATATTAAAAAGGGAGCTAAAGGTTTTGTGTCTTGCATGAAGTTGAGGTATAAGCACATCGATCAATCCCTTTTCCAACCATGCTATTCCATCTTGAAAGTAATAAGTATCAGCTGGGTTCATTGATTTGAAACTTTTAGCTTCATGCATTAATGCCTGAGTTTCAGCTGAAATAGTCAAATAAGGTTTCAATAATTTTATTTCTGTTACTAAAGCCTCAAGACAAGATGTTATTACATTTTGGGTATAGGAATTAATATCAAGATGTGAAAATGCCTGAATGGCTTCATGTTGCCTTATAAAGGCTTGTGTCTTGAGTATTGAATTATT
>CAYTLV010000367.1:0-1621 GCA_964438445.1 uncultured bacterium
TGAGCATTTTCAAGGTGACGCTTACCCTGTCCATTCCTGGGGCGCAAATATTGCCGAAGTTGAACTTGATCCTGTCACTTATGAGTTAACGATTAGGAAACTTCATGGTGTATTTGATGTGGGTGTACCCATTGATGAACGGGCACTTATCGGTCAAATGGAAGGCGGAATGGTCCAGGGAATTGGTTGGGCAACTATTGAAGTTATGCGAACGGAAAATGGAAAATTAAAACAAGCCAATCTTACAGATTATAAGATCCCAACATCTATGGATGTCCCTGAAATTGATTGTGACTTTGTCTTGAATCCATACGAATATGGTCCTTTTGGTGCAAAATGTGCTGGAGAATTATCCTTTGTCGGTTCACCGCCTGCCGTTGCCGAAGCTGTTGCAAATGCACTGAATAAACCTATAAATCACCTACCCATTACACCAGAAGCTTTAATGGAGATCGATCATGAAGATTGAATTCACTTTAAATAATGAGAAAATAAATATTGATGTTCAAGCAAGTGCGCGACTTCTTGATGTGCTTCGCGACGATCTTGGCTTAAAAAGTGTCAAAGAAGGGTGTGGCGAAGGCGAATGCGGTGCCTGTGTTGTTCTGGTCAACAGTAGAGCTATGAACTCCTGTATGCTTCCAGCGGGTGCGATCATGGGCAAATCTGTTGTTACAATGGAAAGTTTTAAACACACTGAGCGGTATAAAGCCATTGAAGCAGGATTTCTCAAAGCAGGATCTGTGCAGTGCGGTTTTTGCACGCCGGGATTTATTATTTCAACCGAATCTTTGCTTAATCAAAATCCCAATCCAACGGATGAGGAAATTAAAGAAGGATTGTCAGGGAATCTATGCCGTTGTACGGGATATAATATGATCATTGAAGGTGTCCGACTGGCGATAGAAATGGGAGGCGGATTATGGTAGACGGAATTCGCCCAAAGAACTTAAAAGAAGCATTGAAAATATTATCGGATCAACAATGTATGATCATGGCTGGTGGAACGGATCTAATGGTCCAGCGTGCACGAGGCTTCGCGCTTGCCCCCGACTTTAAAAAACCGCTTTTATTTATTGAACACTTAAGTGAGCTTAAAAAGATCACTGTTGAAAATAATGAGATCCATATCGGTGCTTGTGCTATATTAACTGATATAATGGAGAGCAAGATCGTACCCTCGATTTTCAAAGAGATGATCGGACAAATGGCATCTCCACCCACGCGTAATATGGCAACGATAGCCGGAAATATCTGCAATGCTTCCCCTGCAGGAGATACACTTCCTTACTTATATGCCGTGAATGCAAAAATTAAATTACAGAGTATTGACAGCACAAGAATAATACACATTAATGATTTTATTTTATCGCCGAAAAAAACGTGTTTAAGAACTAATGAAATGCTTACGGATATCATGATCCCCAATAAGGAATTCACCGTTAATTATTATCGCAAATTGGGACAACGGAAAGGTATGAGTTTAACCAAAGCCTCTTTGCTGGGAATGGCCGATATACAAGACCATACAATTTTAAATGTTCGAATTGCTTTAGGTTCGGTTGCTGCTAGCATTGTACATTCTACAGAGATCGAAGAAAGCATGAAAAATAAAAAGATA
>CAYTLV010000368.1:0-1618 GCA_964438445.1 uncultured bacterium
TTACCGCTTGACTTTCGACCCTTGAAAAGCTATTTTTACAAGCTGTACTTATGAAAACAGGTGAATTATGGAAATACGTGCCGAAGAGATCAAAAACAATCCTAATAGACCGCAACATGTAGCGATCATTTTGGATGGTAATGGACGTTGGGCAAAAAAACGTGGGCTTCCCCGAATGATGGGCCATAATGAAGGTGTAAAGACAGTTAGAGAAATTGTTACCGCTTCAGCTGAAGCAGGTGTCAAATATCTGACGATCTATGCATTTTCAAAGCAAAATTGGAATCGTCCCAAAGATGAAGTTTCATCCATTATGACCCTTTTACTTAAAACAGCGCAACGCGAAATTAAAGAATTACATCGGAACAATGTCCGATTGAAAGTCATAGGAGACAAGAACGATCTTCCTAAGGAAGCATGGGCTGTTCTGGAACAGGGAATTGAGCTTACGAAAGACAATAAACTTTTGACCCTAGTTGTAGCTCTTAGCTACGGAAGTCGTGATGAGATCTTGCGAGCTGTTCATACCCTTGCAGAAGATGTGAAACGCGGCGAACTCGAACCCAGTGACATAAATGAAACGCTATTTGGCTCCCGTCTTGATACTGCGGATATCCCTGACCCCGATCTAATGATCCGGACTAGTGGTGAATATCGGATAAGCAATTATCTTCTTTGGCAAGCTGCATATGCAGAATTTTATTTTGCCGAAGAACTATGGCCCGATTTTCACCGTCAGGAATACTATAAGGCATTGTTATCTTACACTCAGCGGGAACGGCGTTTTGGAAAAACTAGCGAACAGGTAAGCACCTAAAGTATGAAAAAAATCACACGATCAATTCTAATATTCTTGGTCCTCGGACTTTCCACTTTTCTTTTTGCTCAGCAGCAAACCATTCCTATTGCCTCTGTCTCGGTCATGGGGAATGAAACTGCCTCAGATCGAATTATTAAACTTTCTATGGGTTTGATCGAAGGCTCTGAAGTTACGTCAACCGATATTCAAAACGGCATCAAGAAACTATATAATTTGCGTCTATTCAGTGATATTAATGTCATGGCAAATGAGGAAACAGATGCCGGGGTTCATGTTGTTATTCAAGTGGCTGAATATCCTCGTATAAACGATGTCTTGTTTGAGGGGAATAAAAAATATAAAGATGAAAAACTACAAGATGAGATCAATCTGATCCGAGGTCAAGTATTTACACCGCATCTTGTTAATAAAGCAAAGATCGCCATTGAAGAGAAATATAAAGAAGCCGGTTTTTATAACGTATTTATTGATGTGACAGCCGAACCTTCTGAAGTAAAAGAAGGTCGTGTTGATCTTACATTTTTGATCGAAGAAAACGAACGTGTTTTTATTGATGAGATCAAATTTGACACCAATGAAGAACTTTTTAAGCCATGGCGCCTGCGTTGGCAAATGAAAGATACAAAGCAACGCGATTGGTATACTTTTTTCCGTGCGGCAAAATATGATCCAGAGAAGTTCTTGGATGATAAAAATAATCTCTTACAGTTCTATCGTGATCAAGGCTATCGCGATGCACGGGTTCTTGGAGAAGAAATTGAACTGGACTCTCTTGGTAAAAAAATGACCCTTCATGTT
>CAYTLV010000369.1:0-1599 GCA_964438445.1 uncultured bacterium
GTGAATTGTTCTTTTTCCAACTATCTATCAGATTCTGCCATTTCTCCGTTGCAAAAAGTGAACCGTCCTCTAGTTTTTCATTGATACGTTTCAATTCTTGTTCAACAATCCGTCCGGCTCCCATACTTAAATGACCAACTTCACTTGATCCTTGAAACCCTGCCGGCAATCCAACTGCTTCTCCTGAGGCATCCAATAAAGTCCGTGGATATTTTTTATAATAGCTGTCTAAATTAGGTGTGTTGGCGGCAAGCACAGCATTTCCCTTTGGATTTTCATTATATCCAACGCCATCCAAAACGATTAATACTACAGGTGATTTTTTCATGTTTCTTAGTTATATATCTTTATGTTTTATAAGTCTTCAGCAATATTACCAAATTTTTTCTTGCTTTCCATTGACAAAAACAGTAAAATACTTACGAGAAACATACGGGTTTATTATGAAAAAGCCAATATCATACAAGCAACAACGTTTTTTAGATTTCATTCAGCACTATACTCTGGCTAATGGCCAGGCCCCATCCTACGAAGAGATTATGGACAAATTAGGGTTTTCGTCCTTAGGAACGGTGCACTGGTATGTAAAAACATTATCGGATGATGGATATATACATCGCGCCCGAGGTCCCAATGGTAAAAGAGCGCTTATCCTCTCGGAAGAGCACGCCGTACCAGCAGTTTTACCGTTTTTAGGGATGATCGCTGCCGGTGAACCGATTGAAGCCCTGGAAAATGCTGAACCAATTAACGTGCCAGCACCCTTTGTGCGCCCTGATAATTTTGTGCTGAAAGTCAAAGGAAATTCCATGCAAGACGATAGCATTGAAGATGGCGATTACGTAATTGTGCGGAAAACACCACAAGCCGAACCGGGGCAGGCCATAGTAGCACTTATAAATGGTGAAGCCACGCTAAAACGTTATTATCCAAAAGGAGATAAAGTAGAATTACACCCAAGGAATCCTGACTTTCCTATTATTAAAATTCAGGATACTGATAATTTTCAAATTAATGGTGTCGTCCTTTATTCTTTTAGGGAATATTAATAAAACAGAAGTAGTGAGTTTATGGCTGCTTCTATTTTTCATGTACGCTTAAAGGATTTTGAGCTTCAAGCAGAACGCTTGATGGATGCTGCATTGCGTACGCGTCCAGTTGCTATTATTTCATCACAGCAACAAGATGGTACGATTGTATCTGTATCCCCCGAGGCAAAAGATGAGGGTTTGTACCATGGCATGAAGCTCTCCCTAGCACGCAAAATGAGCCACAGTGCTTTACTGATGCCATACAATCGTTCTTTGTACACACGCCTCAATTCATATATTTATAAAACAGTATCAACCTTTACTCCAATAGCAGAACCCGCCCACTTTGGACAATTTTATCTTGACATGACGGGCATGAAACATTTATACACTAGCTATAAACAGGCAGCTTGCTCGGTTTCCAATGTCATATCAGACAAAACCAGCTTGGCTAGTACAGTCGGTATTAGTGTTAATAAATTGGTTAGTCGTATTTCCACTGCTGTCGTACCAGAGACTATCAACGAAATAACTATCGGCGAAGAACCGCATTTTCTATCGCCATTGG
>CAYTLV010000370.1:0-1589 GCA_964438445.1 uncultured bacterium
ATTTTTTAGGAGCTGCAGGACTAAATAGAATAGGGCGATTTATTATGGATCCACGCGATCAGCGCACTGATCAAGAATGGTTTGAACTTGTTTCAACTGATGAAGGAGTATTTGGATGTATTGGTATGATGGCTTGTGATGATGTATGTCCAAAAGAATTGCCGCTATTAGAGATATTTTCCTACATTAGAAGAAAAATGAGCATGGTACCACTAAAAAGATAAAACACTAAATAGATAGCCGATATAAAAAACCCCCATTGTTGTTGGGGGTTTTTATATTTATTGGTTATGTTATAATCAGTTCTTCAAAGTAAAGTGAACCGGTATCGAAATCCAAACACCAACAGGACGATCCCGTTGTTTGGCTGGTTTAAATCGCGTTCTTCTAATTGCTTCAGAAGCTGCTTCGTCTAAACCAGTATTGGGAACACCCTTAAGAACAATTGTTTCTTCAACAATGCCCTTAGCATTTATAAAAGCTTGAACGATTACAGTTCCTTCAATTCCCGCTTCTTGTGCTATTTCAGGATACACAGGATTAATTGGCGATTTAGCAACCGGCGGATCATCGTAAGGAATGAACTTTACTCGCGGACCTGTATTCGTAGGTGGCGGAGGTGCATCACCCCATGCCTCAAAATCCTCAAGTTCGGTTTCAGCAATAGTAATGTCCTCATCAAGATCTTCGCTCTCCGACTCAATAGGCACTGATGGCCTCGATGGCGGAGGTGGACTATCGGCTTGCCGCGTTTGAGGAATGTCTATTTGTTCAATTACAATTTCCTGTTGTTGAAGAAATCCTTGTTCTGCAATAAAACGAGGGAAAATCAAGAAAGCTGCTATAAGAATGATAACACCCATAAGGCCCATTATTCGAACTGTAAATGGATAACGATTTTTTAGTATGTGATTGTGCTCAATCATAATTAATCCACTGCTTGTAAGGTTGCATAATTTAAAGCAAGTGCATCAGCTTTACGCAATTCGTTATGTATACCTGATATTAGCTTCATGCGAGATTGCTCATCTGCCTTAAGAGAAACTACAAGCTGCGGGTCTGCCGCGCGTCGCTCATACATAATATGGCGTATATCCTCTGTCTTGTACAGTTTATCTTCTATAGAGACCAAACCCTCTTTAGAAACCCAAATATGTGAAGTATGGTTTTTAGATGACAGCTTTTCAATCCGTACAGCCTTTGGCAGATTAACAGGTAAGCCGCTGAACTCCCTCAGCACAGTAGTAACCATGAAGAAAATTAACAACATAAATATGATATCCGGCATTGAAGCCGTTGGAATATCACTTGATAGCCTAGTTCTTTTCTCAAACTTCATAATTGAGTCTCCGCAATTGAAATACGGGTAGCGTTTGCCATTTTCAGTTGATCTATAACAGCTATATAGTCTTTGTATTTAGTTTTTTCGTGAGATTTAACTGAAATAATCAATTTATTATTCGCTTGTATCTTTTGTCGAATAACACGATTAATGTCACTGATTTTAGTTGGTTCGTCTCCGAGCAATACTTGCCCTGTTGAATTAATCAAACAGTTCAAGATATTCTTAGAGCTTACTTCAACCTGCT
>CAYTLV010000371.1:0-1586 GCA_964438445.1 uncultured bacterium
AATTTTATCATCCGTTAAGATTCCAAAACAATCAATAATCGCAGCAGGTTGACCAATTGTCTTAACCATTTCATCAGGGTCCAGATCAAGATAGGCATCATGGCGTACGGCAAGTATAACTGCATCTACACCTTTTAGTGCTTTATTCAAATCCGGTTCAATACGAATTTCTTTTAATTTTTCCTGATTGCGAAAGAATTTCGCTTTGCTCTGTCCAATACCGGGATAGGTGTCTTGTTGTTCAAATTCCCACCAATGTTCAACGTAAGGATCGCTTACACTAACTTCCGCACCCATTTCGGTAAGTTTTCGAATTACAATTTCAGAACCACTATATCGAGTATCACCAACATCTTCACGATAGGCTGCACCGAGCACTAAAACGTCCGCAGCAGCAATCTGCCTGCCTATATTACGAAGCGCATCACTAGTAAGTTGTCCGACATGTAAACCGCGTGTATCATTTATATCGATTGCCAGTGGTGTGATTTTGAAAATATCATCATCAAAACCCATTATATGCTTATAGGCCCATACTCCCAATCCTCCGTCTTTTGGTAGACAATAACCACCTATTCCAGGTCCCGGGAAAATCATATTACTGTGAGTTGGCCGAACTTTTATAGCTTCTATTACTTTTATCAAATCCACGCCATTTCGCTCAGCATATAAGCTCCATTCATCCAGAAAAGCAAGAATTGTTGCCCGGTAACTGTTCTCA
Organism: uncultured bacterium; assembly: GCA_964438445.1. GTDB lineage: Bacteria > Fidelibacterota > Fidelibacteria > Fidelibacterales > Fidelibacteraceae > M50B103. The sequence continues at coordinate 722 of CAYTLV010000371.1, forward strand.
ATAATTTTAGCTGTTTCTGATTCGATGGGACGATCCATAACAGTCAAGGGATATTCATCCGTATTCAACACTTCATTTAGGAATTTTTCAACACGTTGTTTTGATTCTTTATTAATTCCGCTGCAAACGCGCCAAAAATCACGGATACTAGCAACATAATTTCGACCCGGCATAACTCTTTCGTAACTATGTGCCAACAAAGGATCTGAATCGATCCCCCGCTTTTTAAATATCTTTTTTATGATCGGATAGGCGACTTGTTCAGTTGTTCCAGGCGCCACAGTTGTTTCAATCAACACGAGAGCCTTAGGTGGAATTTGCTCGGCAATCACACAAAGGGAAGATTCCAGGGCTGCCATATCGGTTTGTCCGTTGCGCACATTACCTAACTCCTCTTTGAGATAATCACACTGTACATCAACAACAACAATATCAGCAAGTTGTAAAACTTCATAAGTAAAAGTTGCCATTAGGGTTTTTTTCTCATTGACGCAACGTGCAATCATTGGATCCACTTCAGGATCTTCAGCTTTTACTGGTGAAATGCCACGATTGAGCAAAGGGATCTTCCAAAAACTTCGTTGACTCGGACGCTGCATCCCAATTACAAATTTCGAGGGTCGGCCATTTTTGTCAACAGTATCGGCTACAATAGCTGCCATGACAGCACCTACAAATCCAACACCCATAACTACTACAATTTCACGATTCTTAGTCCGTTCTTGATCAATACGTTTTTTAAGTCGTTCAAATTCAGCCTTATACTCTTCAGGTTTTGGTAATGGAAATTTTTCTCCGTTGGGACTGATTGATATATTTTCATTCATAACTACATCCATTGTTTTATCATATTGATAATTTTGCT
>CAYTLV010000372.1:0-1579 GCA_964438445.1 uncultured bacterium
AAGTTGTGATCATTAATAATCATCTTAAGGCATACGGAGATATTGAAAATATCGAAAGACGAATCGAAGCTATAGAATTATTGGACGAATATATCGACGAAAATCTCAATGATGAACGAGTTGTCATCCTAGGTGATATGAATGATGAACTGACTGATGATGTGAATAATGTCTTTGATATCATGCTTAATGATCAACAATCCTATTTTTTTACTGACCTTAGCATTGCCCAAGGATCAAATTTACTTTGGTCTTATCCCAGCTATCCATCACATATTGATCATATAGCCATTACTAATGAACTTTTTACTGCACATTTTGAAACAAAAACCGTATTATATGACACATATTTAGATGGACATTGGACCGAGTACATAGAGTACATTTCCGATCATCGACCTGTTGCAATCTCACTGGTAATAGGAGAAGAATAAATGATTAAACGATCAGAATTAAGCAAGGACCTTCGTCAATTATTCAGGTATAAAGATTATGAGGACTATTGCCTGAACGGATTGCAAATAGAAGGACGGGAATCGATCAAAAAAATCGCTTTTGCCGTTTCCTATAATCTTTTATCCCTTAATGCAGCGATTGAAAGCGGTGCTGATGCATTGATCGTACATCATGGTGTATTTGGTAAAGATTTCTTTTCCGTGACCGGAAGAGAAAAGGTGAAAGTTAAAGCTTTGCTGGATGCAGATGTCTCCTTATTTGGCATACATCTTCCTCTTGACGGACATCGGGAACTGGGAAATAATGCTCAACTGGCCACCTGTATCTCAGCGAATATCATTGAACCTTTTGAAGTAGGGTTTTTTGTAAAAAATACTGCCAAACTTACGCGAAATGAAATTCTTGAAGCATTTCATCTAAAACTCAAAACTGATGACGAGACACCGATACTTCAGGATGGTATAAAACCGGCTAGAACCCATGGGATGGATCACTGTGATTTCGGGCCTGAAATACCTGAAAAGATTGCTATTGTATCCGGTGGTGCCGGCTCTTATTATGAAGCAGCTTTAAAACTTGGCGTCGATACATATATTTGCGGAGACATTCGCGAACAGATCCCAGCCATTGCTTATGAAAGCAAAACAAATTATATAAATCTTGGCCATTACTGGTCTGAAACACTGGGTATTAAAGCCCTACAGTCCTATTGCGCAAGAAATTATGACATTGAAACTATATATATTAACATCAATAATCGAATCTAAACTATGAAAATATTTATTGTCCCCTCATGGTATCCCTATCCCTCAAAGCTCATCAACGGAACTTTTTTTAAAGATCATGCGGAAAAACTTGCTGAAGCAGGTCATGAAGTTGTCGTTATTGCTACTGAAATTATTTCCCTACGGGAATATTTTAACGCTCGCAAAGACCTCGGAACTCGCGTCTTTACCGAAAATAAGGTTAAGACCTATCAACAGCTTGTTATTAATAAACATCCCAAAAAACCTGAAGCATTTTATAAAAGATATAAAAAGTTATTAAAGCAACAGGTGGATGAAGTTTTGGAAAAAGAAGGTAATCCTGATCTTTTTCATGTGCATTCATCACTGTGGGCGGG
>CAYTLV010000373.1:0-1577 GCA_964438445.1 uncultured bacterium
AAACAAAATGATAAAACGTAAAGCCATTTCCGCAGACTGGTACAAGTCTATGGAATCTGCAGCCAAGAAACGTGAACAAGATCAAATTATTCGTAACAGTATTTTAAATGTAGGTCTCGATGAAGCGGCTTTAGATCACACATCTGCCAGCTTACAACAGCATACATTTTCATTAGAGCTTAAAACAGGCGATATCACGTCACAAATGAAAAGCGGTCGTTGCTGGCTGTTTGCCGGTTTGAATACGATGCGTTTCCGTGTAATGAATAAATTAAAGCTTAAGAATTTTGAATTATCCCAGTCCTATGCCATGTTCTTTGATAAACTGGAAAAAGCAAATTACTTTCTGGAAAATATTCTTGAGACATTGGATGAGAAAACAGATTCACGTTTGATCATGTACTTGCTGGATGCACCATTGCAAGACGGTGGCCAGTGGGATATGTTCACTGCTTTGATCGAGAAATATGGAGTAGTTCCCAAAGCCGTGATGCCGGAAACTTATTCAAGCTCAAATACAGCGCGCATGAATTCCATTTTGACATTAACTCTGCGCGGCTTCGCCAAAGAACTACGGGAGGCATCTGCAAAGGGTAAATCGGAAGAAATACTTCAAGATCGCAAGAAAGAAATGATGGATGAATTCTATAGATTATTGACCTTGTTCTTGGGTATTCCACCCACAGAATTCGATTTTGAATATGTCGATAAAGACAAAAAATTCCATGCAGAACGTAAGCTAACGGCACAATCGTTTTATAAAAAATATGTCGACATGAATTTGGCGGATTACATCAGCGTTATTAATTCACCAACTCGAAATAAACCCTTCAATAAAACCTTTACCGTGCAGTATCTTGGGAATGTTGAAGGAGGCAATCCGGTCAAATATTTGAACCTTGATATAAAAACCTTTAAAGCACTCGCGATCAAACAACTTAAAGATAAAGACCCTGTGTGGTTTGGCTCCGACGTTGGCAAGAAAATGAAGCGCGAAGAAGGTATTTTGGACGAAAATGTTTATGCATATGAACAAGCATTGGCTACCCAATTTAAATTGGATAAAGCCGGTCGTCTGGATTATGGCGAAAGTCTTATGACCCATGCTATGGTTCTTGCAGGCGTAAATCTGATCGATGACAAACCCAATCGCTGGAAAGTAGAGAACAGCTGGGGCGACAAGAATGGCAATAAGGGTTATTTTGTCATGAGTGATGCCTGGTTCGATCAATATGTTTACCAGATCGTGATCGATAAAAAATATCTTAGTCCCGACCAACTCAAAGCGTGGGAAACCAAACCGATCGAATTAAAACCCTGGGACCCGATGGGATCTTTGGCGTAGCCAAAGCAAGGCAAAAGGCAAAAGTAAAAAGGCAAAAGTAGGGGCATAGAATTCTATGCCCTTTTCTTTTGCGCAAGAATTAATGGAGTCTGGAAATTGTGGTTGTCATCTCGACCGGAACGTAGTGCAGTGGAGAGATCTCAAACTCTTGAGTAATTGAAAATATTTTAAGATTTTTCCGCTTCGTCACCCCGAAGCATCGGGGCGCAGTACAGGCAAAAGACAATTGACA
>CAYTLV010000374.1:0-1535 GCA_964438445.1 uncultured bacterium
TCCTAACATAGCAACCTCCTGTTTTTATTAACCGAAATACACCCAAATAGTACCACTGGCAACAGTTACACTGTCAGCCCTTACACCTAAAGGAATGTAAGATGTTAGCCCTGATGCGGCAATCGCTGTACCTAACCATGCATCATTCGTTATGGTAATAGCTTGTTTGTTATCATCCGTATAAATGAAATTTGTGATATTCGCGGCCACCTCTACACCTACGGCAACAATCTTTTTACCTGTGTGCCTTCCTGTTGGTGTGTACTTACTTGCGGCACCGTGGCGATCACATCCACCTGATCCTGCTACTATCGCTAAAGAATTCATATCGTTTGTTTTTTATTGGTTATTATTTTCTTTCTATTATCTCAAAATCTACCATCACCAAAATTTTAACTCACTTTCCACCTTGCAACATCTTATAAACTGATCCCTCCACCATTCACCATCATGTACCGTCAAGTGCACCTGCTCACCCTTATACATTGTTACCGCTTTACACGTTGCAATAAAATGAAATGTCTTTTTCCTTGTTACCCTCTCAATTTCCTTTAAACTTTTTTCAATCATCTCAGGGGGTATATGCTCCATCACATCGGTAGAAAAACTAAAATCAAAACTCTTGTCCTTAAATGGTAAATCCCAAATCGTGGCCTCATAAGCGGGTGCCTTGCTTTTATATCCATTCAGAACAATATCAACGCCCGTGCAATTCACCCCTTCCACCTGATTTAAAATGTCAACACTCACACCCTTTCCGCATCCCAACTCCAAAACATTACCACTCACCTTTTCAATCAAAAATTCAGCATACGGCTGTGCGTTTCCGCTTGTATAGTCACCCCGTTCCCAAATATCTCTGTACTTCTCTTTTTCAAACTTTGCCCAATTCATAGAAATCAGTATTTAATGGAACCTTTTTAAATGCATCTATCTTGCTATCCAAACCTACGTTGATAATCTTATGTCCTGTGAAAAAATTATAGTGTCGGTTCACCGGATCGTAATAGTTCATGCCCGGACCTCTATATGCGAACTCATGGAAGTTGGGGTTATCACCTTCATATCCCCCGTCAAATCCAATTAAATATACTTTCCCGGCTCCCAACTCTAAAGCTATGGCAAGGGCAAAATATCCGCTTAAATTGGCTTTCAAAATATGCCAGTCAAGGTTTAAATTATCAATGTCATAATCCACTTCCAGATCCACCTTTATAAAATCTTCCCTTATAGTATCGTTGTATGTAACTTTCAACCCTTTGAATGAATCCAAAAACTCCTTTTCCCGTTTATGGAATTCACCATCAATGGCCACAAGCATATCTGCCTCATGAAATTTCGGGCTGTGGTTTACTCCGATAATGGGATGTTGTAAACATGAGAAATCAAAGCCCCTGAGTGAAGGACCACTACCAACAATTGTTACTGTCTTGCCGGTAAATATTTTATCAATCTCAATATTCATCTTCATCATCTAATTTTGCCATTTGCTCCGGCGATAACTGAAATATAAAACCGCCTGCCGTTACAAATTC
>CAYTLV010000375.1:0-1517 GCA_964438445.1 uncultured bacterium
TGGAATCCCTTTCTCTCGGCTTTGGCGGGGGTATGGGTCACCTGCAAAAGACCTGCGGTGCTGTAACGGGTGCTTTTATGGTGATCTCACTGCTCGCTGCTCAGCTATCAGACGACAAGGATGTCTGTGCAGATATTTCACAAAAAATGATCCGTGATTTTCATCAAGAATTTATTTCAAGCCACGGTTCAAGCGATTGTATAGACCTTCTGGCTTGTGATCTGAATACCGATGAAGGTCAATCGTTTCTTAGGGAACATGGGCTCTCTGAGTCCGTATGTAATGAATGTATTATTGATTCTATACGCTTAGTAGAAAGGTTGAAAAATAAATATGAACGAAATTATTGAGATCATTCTATTTTCCAGCATTGCGGGTTTTCCCATTATAATCGGCGGTCTTCTATCAAGTATTTTTCAAACTAATAAATGGAAACTAAAAAGTGAAATCAACCATTTCATCATCGCTTTCGGTGGCGGTGCTCTGCTATCCGCAATTGCCTTTGCCCTAATTCCTCGGGCTTTGAATGATTTAAATGATCCGGTATTAATCGTTATTTTTCTTGCCGGTACCTTTGCGTTCATGACTATTGATATTATCATTGGTAAAAGCAAAGGATCCCTGGCCCAAGCCATATCCATGATGATGGATTTTATCCCCGAAGCTCTGGCTTTGGGCGCTTCTTTTGCTGTAGATCATAAATTTGGACTTTTACTTGCTTTGTTCATCGGATTACAGAATTTACCCGAAGGATTTAACTCCTACATTGAATTACAAAAGAATTTAAGTAAACAGAAAACCCTATGGATCATGTTTGGACTCAGTTTTGTGGGGATTGCTGCAGCACTGACGGGGAAAATTCTGCTTAGTGATTCACCCAAAATCATTTCCGGCATTCTGCTTTTCGCCAGTGGCGGAATTCTTTATTTGATCTTTCAGGACATTGCACCACTTTCGAAAAGACGAAATGACTGGATTCCGGCAACCGGAGCCAGTTTTGGATTTTTATTGGGAATGTTGGCCGAAAAACTTATAGGATAAACCTTGAAATATGAGACGCAAAGACAAATAAATAAACAACCCCAGGATCATTCAGGATATCCTCAAAATCGCAGATACCGTCCGCATCGCAATGATCAATGGTGACGAGCCTTATATAGTTCCTTTGAATTACGGATACAAAGACAATGCTCTCTACATTCATTGTGCCAAAGATGGTCGTAAGATCAACATACTCAAAACGAACCCTCGCGTTTGTTTTGAAATAGAAGGGAAATCAGAACTCATAACAGAACTTGACGCCTGCGACTGGACCTTAAAATACCAATCATTGATCGGGTACGGCACTATTGAGATTCTTGAGAATAGAAATGAAAAAATTGCAGGTCTTGATATCCTCATGTCGCAATTCGATAGTAAAAAGAATTCCTATCATCCTAAGCATGTAGATGCTATTGTCATTCTTAAGCTGACAATTGAAAGTATTAGTGGGAAGCGATCGGGTAAATTCTAAGCAA
>CAYTLV010000376.1:0-1516 GCA_964438445.1 uncultured bacterium
AAAAAAGAGATTGATTGGCAGAAGAAATATGGCGCAAACGCCCCCAAAGCAGGAGCATTAGCACCGGATTTTTCATTATATGATGTAAGTGGCAAATATCGCGTCAAGCTGTCAGATTACCGCGGGCAGATACCAGTTGCGTTAGTTTTTGGAAGCTTTACATGACCACCTTATGTAAAAGGGACCGTGAGTCTCAGAGAGTTGTATAAGAGTTATAACAGTCGTATTCAATTTTTACCAATATATATCCGTGAAGCACATCCTGTTGATGGTTGGTGGATGGGTGGTGGTATGTTGGGTAAACTGGTAAGAAAGTATAGCCCTGCTGCTGCACTAGATGTGTACGATCCACGAACGATCGAGGAACGACGGAAAGTTGCCGGTCGATGCGAAACCACACTACAATATGGTATTCGTACATATGTGGACGAGATGGACGATCCTGTGAGTAAAGCGTATGCAGCGAAGCCTACACGATTATATTTGGTAGGATTGGACGGTCATGTAGTATATGCAGCCGGTATTGGTCCATATGGATTCAAACCAAATGAACTAAAACAGGCAATTGATGCCTATTTGTTAATAATATAAATAAAACTGTAATAAGTCTCTACTAAATACCAATCAACTCGTTTGCAATCTTATCAGAGGCTGCTTTAATCTCTTTATGCAAAGAATTTCCATGTGAATCCATAGAAACTACTGCTTGAAAATCTTCAACTTCAATGATCCACATTGCTTCCGGCACACCGAATTCCTCTAATTTGATTACACCATGAACTTTTTTAACAGCTTGACCTTGCAAAGTTGCCGCACCACCAACAGCATGTAGATAGACTGAACCATTCTCCCCAAGTGCCTTAAGTGTTTTTTCACCCATTCCACCTTTTCCCATAACTCCGCGTATCTCATATTCTTTAATAACAGGTCCTTGATATGGTTCTTCTCTAATTGATGTTGTTGGTCCGGCAGCAACAAAATGCCATTCATCATCTACTTTTTTAACAACCGGTCCACAATGGTAAATAATGCTATCTTTTAATAAATCGCGCACTTCATCTGGTTTTTCATGATACATCCAGGAATGCGCAGCATCCCGTCCGGTAACCATAATTCCATTTAATGAGATTTCATCTCCTACCTTCAATCTTCGAATATCAGCTTCGCTGACAGGTAAATTGATTTTTACTTTAATCATAACTGACCTCACTTTCGCTAAAACTCATAGTACAGCGTCTGTCTGCCCAACATGAATAGGCAAGGGACACAAAGAATGATGCCGGTAGCCGATGAGCTGCTCCGACTTTTACTCCTAAGACAGTTGTTTGTCCGCCAAACCCCATTGGACCAATCCCTAATTTATTTAAATCGAGATATAAACTATTTTCCAAATTTGCCAATTCCTCATCGGGATTTGTATCATCTAATTTACGGAAAAGTTGTTTTTTTGCAATAACCATACCTGAAGCCCGGTCTCCGCCGATGCCGATACCAGCGACGCCAGGTGCACAACCTA